>JBCDLV010000080.1:0-11939 GCA_038744895.1 Bacteroidota bacterium
CAACTCGAAAGGCCAGAACCTCTTCTACTCCATCTTCTTCGTGGTGGACGTGGTTCTGATCGGCGCGCAGAAGTTCGAGGAGGCTGCGTACTTGGGACTGTTTTGCATCCTGCCGGCCCTCGGCAAGCACCGCGGGTGGACCCACTCGTACTGGGCGATGCTGCTCATCCCGAGCCCGCTGCTGATTCTGCCGTACCTGTTCGCGCCCGAGCGACCTCTCGTCGGGCTCCCGTTCTACGGCGCCGCGGTCGTCGGGTATTTCAGCCACCTCGTCATGGACGGCCTGGTGATTCGCCTGCCCAGACGCCGCCGTCGTTCGGGATGGAGCTAAGCGACGGCCCCGCTGGCGTACTCCATCGTGCCCGCTTCGGTATCGACACGCGCCGGGAGCCCGATCGGGAGCGTGTAGACGGGCGAGACGTGCCCGATGGGCGCGCCCTGCATCGACGGCCCCGCGTAGGTCGCCAGCCGACGGCGGATGGCTTCCTCAGCCGTCCACGACGAGCCGCCGTCGCTGCACCGCGAGCACTGCCCGAACACGACGGCGGCGGCCTCGCCGAGGCCCTCGGCAAGCTCCAGCTGAATCAGCATCCGGTCGACGCGGTAGGCGTCCTCGCCGATCTCCTCGAAGAACACGACGTGGTCCGCCAGCGGAGGTAGATACCCGGTCCCGGCGAGTGCGGAGATGACGGTCAGGTTGCCGCCGAGCACGCGGCCCTCGGCGGTGCCCGCTGTCACGGTGCGCGTGCGGTCCCGGTTGGAGCGCGTCTCAGGTCCGATCACCGGCGGCTCGCCCTGGACGAGCGTCTGCACGAAGCTCCGTGGCGTCACGCCCTGCCAGGTCGACACGCCCACGGGGCCGTGGAACGTGACGAGCCCCGTTCGCGCATAGATCGCCAGCAGGAGAGCGGTCGTGTCAGAGTAGCCGACGATGGGCTTGGGGTGGGCGGCGATCTGGTCGTAGTCGAGGAGCGGCAGGATGCGTGCGCAGCCCCATCCGCCGCGAACGGCCAGAACGGCGTCTACGTCGGGGTCCGTCGCCATCGCCATGACGTCGCTGGCACGCTGCTCGTCGGTGCCTGCGAGGAAGCCGTGCCGCGCCAGCACGTGACGCCCCACCTTGGTCCGGAAGCCGAGGCCTTCGACCGAGGCCACCGCGCGCGCCAGCTGGTCGCGGCTTCGCAGAACGCCCGCTGGCGCGATGAGCCCGATGGTGCCTCCCTCGGGAATCCGAGGCGGCAGGATGAGGGCAGGCTCGGGATCGAACGGGTCGATCTCGCCGCTTTGCGGTGCCGGCAGTACCTCGGCCGGCTGGCGTGGGAGCGCCTCCACAGGAGCCGGCGGCGGAATGACCACCTCGACCGGCTCGCGCCAGCCGAGCACACCCGCGCACCCCGCCAGCGGGAGGCCGGCGGCGCCGAGGCTGAGCGCGCGCAGGGCGTCGCGGCGGGAGCGGGAGCGAGACATCCGAGGACGGGGCGAGCGGCTGAACGTAACGCGCCGGGACGGGACGGCGTGCACACGCCCTACCTTCTGGCGTCTCCCCCCGACATCTGTGGCCCGAATCATCCATGCCGGCGATACGCCGGCCAAACGCCGCCGCGCCCACACGCGCGCCTCCGCCGAGGCCATCCGCCTGCTGGCGCAGCGCCCCGGGCTGGCAGCGGGCGTCTTCGACCCGGAGGCGAAGGACCTGGCTGCGTTCCTGGCCTTCCACCTGCGCGGCATCGGCGAGACCATCGAGAGTGCGGCCCAGTCCTGGGACGACCGCAACTACTGGCGCAAGGCCGAGAAGCTGCGGGCCGACTATCGCTGGGCGCCACAGGCGGCGGACACGATCGAGGAGCTGCTGGTCGAGGAGGCCTGGGCGGACATCGTGCCGGTGTTGCTGGAGCTGGTGCCCCGCTTCGCCGACGTCACGATCGCCAAGATGACGCGCGACGCAGACTATTGGGTCGGCGCCTACCGCGCGCTCGTGCGCCGAGCGCAGACCGCGTGAGCGACAGCGTCCTCCAGACACGGACGGACGGCGACCGGACGCTCGTCCTGGACCCCGTGCGCCGCCAGTGGGTCGCGCTCACACCCGAGGAGGGCGTCCGCCAGCGGTTGATCGTGGACCTGCTGGCGCTGGGCTACCCGGCCGGCTTGCTGGCCGTCGAGCGGGCCGTCCGCTACGGCTCAAAGACGTGGCGGGCCGATCTCGTGGCGTACGGCCGCGACCAGACGCCGGTCCTGCTGGCCGAGTGCAAGGCGCCGGGCGTCGCCATCGACCAGACCACGTTCGACCAGCTAGCGCGCTACAACGCTGTCCTCGGCTCGCCGACGCTCGTCGTCGACAACGGCGCGGTGCGGTATTGCTGCGTCCAGCGCGAGGGCGCGTGGGCGTTCGTCGAAGCGATCCCGCCGTTCGCCCCCTGACCGACTGGCGGCGGACGGGCGGAGCTAGTCAGGTGCGTCTAGAAGGATCGGCGCGCCCGGCATGGTGCCCAGCATCAGCCCTCCGTCGTCGAGGCCGTCGTCGGTCGAGGTCACGTTGAACTGACCGGTGACCGTCTGGCGACCTGCGAGCTCGGCCTCGCAGCCGGCGAACGTCCCGCTTCGTCCCGCGAATTGTGGCCGCCAGCGGATCACCTCGAACTCGAAGGTCCCGGCGATGTGGCCCTGCTCGGCACGGTCGAGCGTGAGTTGCCCCGGCGTGCAGAGGACCGGCCGGCAGCCCGAGGTCGCGCTCTGCTGACGCTCGGCGGCCTCGGACGGAGAGATCATGCATACCTGCCACGCGGGCTCGGACAGGCCGGCAACCGCACCGGTCCGCATGGCATTCAGGAACGTCTCGTCGAAGGTGCCCACGGCGAACTCAGGCGCCGTGTCGGGGTCCGGGTGCAGATCCGCGTCGACGGCGCCCGCGAGAACGCCCGGTCCGAAATCGGCACCGGGGCGCTGTGCGCGAAGCACCATCTGGCATTCGTCGCCTCCGTTCTGGCCGACGAACGTTGCCAGGATCGACGTGACATCGAGAATGTCTTCATCCACAGTCGCCATAGGGTCGAGGGAGAGCAGCTCTTCTTCGAGCGCTTCCAGCTCAGCGAGATCTGCGGACCCACGCATCGCTTCCATTGCCTCGGCCATGCCGGGGATTGTTTGTCCCGCTCGCTCCATCCGCTTCATGGCGAGCTCCGCCTCGCTGAGGCCCTCCTGGCGCGTATTGACGGTCTCCGGCCCTATGCGCTCGATGTCCCTCCGCTTTTCGTCTGGCGTCGCGTAGTCGAAGATGGCTCGGGCGCGAGCGTCTCCAGAGCACGAGAAGCCCTCAGGGCCGCGGATCGAAAAGCCGGGACTGGGGAGGCCTCCGACGACGACCCGGTCCCCGTCCCGTTCGCCTGTCGATGGCGGAGGCAGGGGGCTTGCGCCCGATTCCCCGGAGTTAGAAACCGATCCTGTGCGAGTTCCGGCCGCACCTGTCGGAGTTGCGGTAGGGGCAGGTGATCCGTTCGAGGTCGGTGGCAACGGTGGACCGGCGTCCGCGCTGTAGAACCCGCCGACCTCGACGCGGAGCCGGTAGTTGGCCTCTGCGGTCTCTTCGGCCGCCATCGCTACGTTCGCGACACGGACCAGGAACGACGTGGATGTCGTGGCGGAAACCTCGAACTCAGCGTCGTAGGGGACGGTTTTGCCTCGCGGTCGTGTCACGACGTCATGGTCGACGATGAGGTGGAGGTCGTCGCGGTCCGTGCCCGGCCCCGCCTCCACGCCGATGCGGACCGTGACGCTCGAGCCTGGTGCGTCGGGCGGCGGGACCACCTCGACCCGCCACGCCCGGCTGGCGACCGGCGCCAGCGGCTCGCCCCGGACGTGGTGCGGCTCCAGCGAGACGGGAGCCGATACCTCCTCGTAGAGGCCGGGCGTCGAGACCTGAACCTCGCGGACCGACTCGTAAAAGGCGGGTGCGTTGGCGTATTGCGCGATAAACTCAGGGTAGAGGACATAGAGCCCGCCCGCCCGGTAGGGGTTGGCGTAGCGGTTGCCGCGTGTGTCGCGGAGCGCCTCGATCGAGTCGAGCTCGTCGGCGGCGACGCGAAGGCCGGCGTCGACGATCGCGAGCCCGCCGATGTGCCAGCCGTTGACGCGCTCGTAGATGTGGCGGAGGTAGGCCGTCCGGTCATCCGGCTCGCTCGCGAGCAACTCTCCGACGGCGTACCAGAAGTACCACGTGCCGTAGCTGCAGTACCACGAACGCCCGGCAGTAGACTCCGCGTCCCGAGCGCTCCCCGACTGCCGGTACTGCGGAGCCACGGATGGGATGTGGAGCGACTGGTCAAAGTGCCGCACCCACGCTGCGTTTGAGCTCCCGAGGAACGGGTGACCGTAGCGAGCATCGGCCCGGCCCTCCTCGCGCCAGGTCCGCTCGATCCACTGGATCTGTACGGCACTCGGCATTCCCTCGCCGATCCACCCCAGCGTGTTCGCGCCGCTGCTCCCTGCGACACACTCAGGCAAGGTCTCGGACGGCGTCGTGTAGTAGGCTGGGTACGCCTTCTGGATGCCGTGAAACAACTCGTGGACGGCGCTGGCCTCCATGAGGCGCCACAGCGGAGTGTCGGCTGTGAGGAAGCCCGGGTTCGACGTGAGCTGCATCCGGCCGTTCTCGGAGTGAGAGGACCCGATCTCTCCGGCATCGTCTTTCAATATCCCGATGTACCACTGCTGTCCGATCGCATTCGCACCGTAGTGCTGGAGCGGGGGCGAGAACCCTAGCGAGGCGTACCATGCGCTGGCCTCCTCTAGAATCGCCTCGTGCTTGTCTGCGATCGCTGCCCGTTCTGTGAGTGGAACGGGGCTCGCCAGCACGTCTCTCTCGCGTGACGCTTCGATGATGGCCCAGTCGGTCAGCCACTCCTGGGAGCTCGCGGTCGGAGACAGAACCACGGTCTGCGCGACGACGAGGGCAGCGAGAGAGAGAAGACGCATCAGTCGGTGGGCCGCTGGCGGTGAGCGCCGGAGGATAGGTAGGGCGCTACAGGCGGACGAGCTCGACCCGGCGGTTCTGTTGGCGCCCAGCCTCGGTGTCGTTCGACGCGACCGGCTGCGATGGACCGCGCCCGACCGCCTCCAGGCGCCCCTCGGCGACGCCCAGGCCGACTAGCATCGTCCGCACGGCGTTCGCGCGCTGCTCGCTCAGCCGCTGGTTCGCCGCCGCGTTGCCCGTGTTATCGGTGTGGCCCTCGACGCGGACGCGGAGGCCGGGGTTGGCCTGCATCATCGACGCAATCTCTTGGACGACCGCGAACGATTCCGGGCGGAGCGTCGCGCTGGCAGTGTCGAACGTAAGGCCTTCAGCGACGACTCGACCCTCGGACGAGAGGGCGCCGTAGAGATCGTTCCCACCAGCCGCGATCCGGATGTTGCCGATGTAGACGAGCCGGTCGTCGCGGGCACCGACGAGGAACGTGACGGCGTCGTGTCGCCCGAGGTCCGCGCGGGGGACGTTCGCGATCCGGTCGCCGTCGGCGTACATCTTGACGTAGCCGTCGTCGACGGTCACCTCGACGCGAACGACGCCGGTGCCGAGGTCCGCGAGCCGTTCTCCTGAGATGACCGTGCGCCAACCCTCATACAGCCCGCTCTCGCTGTAGCCCCCCATGCCGCCGAGCACCAGCTTGTTCTCCTCGTAGTCGGCGAACGGCCTGGTATCGTTGCCAGGATTCGAGGGAGGAGCCGTGTAGACCTGGATGGCCCCGCCGCCGCCTACCTGCGCGTCGAACTCGATGGTGAACCGGCCCGGAAGCGTCTGGCTGAGCTGGATCTGGAAACCGCCACTCCGCGAGTACCGGAGGAACCGCTGGCCCTGGAAGTCGACGACTTCGCCGGTCCCGCTTAGGAAGTAAAGCGAGCGAGGGAAGTCGCCCACGCGGTCGTTGGCGAAGTCCTCGGAGAAGAGCGCGCGCTCACCGGGCGTAAAGTCGTAGTTGGCGTTTGCGTTGGCGATGCTGGTGCGGACGATGGCAGCTTCATCGCCTGGGTCCACAGGACGTCCGGACCGGTCGACGTAGTTGCCGTTGCTGTCGACGAGGACGACGTCTTCCCCCCGGTCGTTCGCCCGCCGGATGCAGGCGTCGTCGTCGAAGGCACAGCGAACGGCATTCTCTCCCACGCGGAAGGCTCCGTCGATGGCCCCAGTGACGGCCCGGTCCGTCCGGCGGTCCACCTGGCGGTCCACGGCGCGACCTGCGGCGTTGGCGGCGACGTCGCCCATGCGATCGAGCGTGCTGGCGCAGCCTGCCAGAAGGGGAAGAAGGGCGAGGACGAGGAGACGGTTCATGGCGGGAAGCGGGAAGTTCAGGACCATCTACCGAGTCGGTCGCGGGGAGGGATCACGAGACGGCAGGACCGCTTTCGCGGGCGCACAGAGTGAAGGGTCCATTCGGGACGAACCGAGGCCACCTCAGACCTCCTCGCGGCCCCTGCCCGCGAACTCCGACCTGACCGACTGGCGGACGCCTGCCGCCAGCGGGGCTATCGGAGGCGATCCACCACTCCGCGGGCAGCCGACTCGGCGGCTGAGGCGACCGCGTCGGCCGCGACGCCGGTTTCGCTCTCGACGCCCACGCGGTACCAGTCGTCGCCGACGCGGAAGTCCACGAGGGCGCTTGGCGTCTGATTGTCGCCTCGGTTCATCCGGTAGGCCTCATCTCCGATTCCGGAGATGTCGTCCCACGTGCCGCGCAGGGCCATCTCACTTCCCTCGCGGTCGAACGGGGGGCGATCTGTCGTCAGGCTGACCCGTGTGAGGTCGTAGGACGGTCTGAAGGTGGCGAAGACGGAGTACCAGCAGTCCGTCCCTTCTGCCCTCATCCGCTCGTCGTTGCTCCGGTTGAACTCCACGGCTTCCGGGAAGCGCTCCTCGTCGGCAGGACGAGCCGGCATGCGGATGACCTGCTCGGCCGGTACACCGAGCGTTGCGAGAGCCGCATCTTCCGGCAGGAGATCGCACGCCGCTCGATCCGATGAGGCGCTCTGAGAAGCCGTATCGCTGGCCGAGGCGGGCGCTTCATCCGAGCCGTCTCCGCACGCGGCGAGTCCCAGGGATGCGATGGCGACAAGAAGGAAGGTGCGGTCCATCGTGGTACGGGCTGGATGACCGGGACCCGCTTCTACTGGATGCCCCATGTCGTGGGATCACGGGCGGGCATCTTCGCTTCAGCGGTCGCCTAGATTGCCGACTCTGGTGCTCACGCCGTGTCCGAGACCGTCTCCGATCTGCTCGAAGCCGCTGCCGCTGGTGATCCGTCGGCCGTCGACCGGTTGTATCCGCTCGTGTACGAGGACCTCCGCCGCCGTGCGAGCCGCCAGCGGCAACGGCACATCGCCGGAGCGACGCTCAACACGACCGCGCTCGTGCACGAGTCGTACCTCAAGCTGGCGAAGAGCCCGCCCCGTGCGAAAGATCGCGCTCACTTCCTCGCCATCGCTGCGCGTGCGATGCGTCAGGTGCTCGTGACCTACGCCGAACGGCAGACGGCCCAGAAGCGCGGCGGCGGCACCCCCGACGCCCGCCTCGACGACGTGCCGCCGCTGGCAGCGCTCAGCGACGGGCAGGCCGAGGACCTCGTGGCGCTCCACGACGCGCTCGATCGCCTCGAAGCCGCCGTCGGCGAGCGGCCTGCGCGCGTGGTCGAGTGCCGGTTCTTCGCCGGGCTCTCGATCGAGGAGACGGCCGACGCATTGGGCGTCTCCGAGCCAACAGTCAAGCGCGACTGGCGGGCGGCGCGGGCGTGGCTGTTCGCGCGCCTCGGGACGGACGTGCTCTCCTCCTGAGCCGTGACGCCGCAGTCTCCAGTAGAGGACGACATGCCAGACTCCCGCGACACCACGACCGACCGCTGGGAGCGCGTGTCGCGCCTGTTCATGGAGGCGACCGCGCTCGCTCCCGCAGCGCGCGCGTCCTTCCTCGACCAGTGTCCGCCGGACCTCCGTGAGGAGATCGCCGCGATGCTCGCAGCCGACGATGGGGCGGAGGACTTCTTCGACGGCCTCGGCAGCGCACTCGCACCTGAGATTTCCGCCCTCGCGTCTGACGGGCGGCTCGGCGCGTGGCAGGTCGCAGAGCCGATCGGCCGAGGCGGCATGGGCACCGTCTATCGAGCCGTCCGCGCGGATGGGGCGTACGAACAGCAGGCGGCGCTCAAGGTGCTCGACAGCGTCCGGCCGGACGTAGTAGCCCGCTTCGAGCGGGAGCGCCAGATCCTCGCTCGGCTGGACCATCCAGCTGTCGCGCGGCTCCTGGACGGGGGGCAAACGCCTGAGGGGCGCCCCTTCCTGGTGATGGAACTCGTCGACGGCGAGCCGATCACCGACTACGCCACCCGGTGTGCCCTATCTGTTGACGAGCGCATCGACCTGTTCGTCCAGGTCTGCGAGGTGGTCCAAGCGGCGCACCGCCAGCTCGTCGTCCACCGCGACCTGAAGCCGTCGAACGTGTTCGTGGTGGAGACCAGCGACGGCCCGCGCGTCAAGCTGCTCGACTTCGGAATCGCGCGGATCCTGGAAGACGACGCCGACGGACTCCTCACGCTCACCGAGCAGCGCGTGCTCACGCCGGAGTACGCGGCGCCTGAGCAGATCCGTGGGGAGGCGCCCACGACTGCCACAGACGTGTACGCGCTCGGCGTCCTGCTCTACGAACTCCTCGCGGGCGCCCGTCCCTTCGACATGCCGCGCCGGCTGGCGCACGAAGCCGCCCGCGTGATCCTGGAGGAAGAGCCCGAACGGCCGTCGACGGCCGTGACGCGGGCCGGTGTCGAGACGCTGGCGGCGCCGCGCGACGAAGTCCGCCAGCGGCTCGAAGGCGACCTCGATGCCGTCTGTTTGAAGGCCCTCCGCAAGGAGCCGGAGCGGCGGTACGCCACGGCCGAGGCCTTCGCGCGCGATCTGGACCGCCACCTCCGCGGGCTGACCGTCGAGGCACGGCCTGACACCGCGCGCTACCGCGCCAGCCGCTTCGTCCGGCGCCACCGGCGTGCGATGGCCGGGGCGACGCTCGCCATGGCTACGCTTCTGGCGGGTTTGAGTACGGCGCTCTGGCAAGCGTCCGAGGCGCGGGCCGAACGGGATCGCGCTGAGCGCCTCTCGGAATACACCCTGGGCCTGTTCGCCACGCAAGACCCGTTCAGCACGGAGGCGCTGCCGGACAGCGTCACCTTTGCCGAGGTCGTCCGGCTGGCGGCAGGCCGCGCCGAAGCCGATCTCAGTGGTCGGGATCGCCTCCGTGTACTCTCCGCGCTCGGGGCCGCCGTCTCCGCAGTCGGCAGGGAGGGGAGCCTCGACATCTGTCGGCGGGCGCATGAGATCGCCCTCCGTGAGTACGGTGCCGAGAGTGCCGAGGCCGTCCAGACCGCTGGCGACCTCGCGTGGATCATTCACGCGACCGATCCTGCAACCTCAGACTCTCTGTTCTCGGCCGCGCTCGCGACCGCCGATCGCCTCCGGCTCGGGCCGGAGGAGACCGCCAGCCTGCGGAGCGACTACGGCTACGTTCTCAACGGACCCGAGCGGCAGGAAGAGGCGGAGGCACTTTTCCGACGTGCTATCGCAGACTTCCGCGCGGCGGGACCGGACGAGCGCCACAACCTCGGGACGACGCTCCAGCACTGGGCCGTCGCACTCGCCGGTCTGGGACGGCACGACGAGGCAAAGGCGGCAGCCGATGAGTCAATGGCCGTGGTCGAGGAGGTCCACGGCCGGTCGTCGGCCGCTTACGCCAGTGTGTTGGGAAATATGGCCCGTGTGGTGTCGGCGACGGGAGACACGCAGGCAGCGGTGCGCTACAACCGGGAGGCGCTCTCGACGCTCGATGCCCTGGGCCTCGGGACGGGCGACTTCGCGCTCACCCTCTTGAACAACCTCGCCGTCAACAGCGACGACCCTGCCGAGCAGATTCAGCTGCTGCATCGAGTCCGTGTGGTGAGAGCAGGGGCGCCGAGCACCATGCAGAATCTCGGGGTGGCGCACATGGACGCCGGATCGCTCGACTCGGCGGCAGTGTGGCTGCAACGGGCGCGTGCTGCCTACCTCGACTCGCCTCAGGCCGAGACCTTCTCCGCTAGCCTGCCACTCGTGACGCTCGCCGATGTCCGCCTCCGCCAGGGGCGCGCCTCCGACGCTGAGCGCCATGCGGCCGCCGCCACGCGCGCGCTGGCGGAGCGCGTGGGGCCGGAGCATTGGGTCACGCTCTATGCCGGTGGGCTCCTCGGAGCGGCCGAGGCCGAGCGCGGCGCAGTCGAAAGCGGGCAAGTCCGCCTCCGCCGTGCCATCGAGGCGGTGGAGGCACAGGGCGTCAGACACACGACCAAGGTGGAGCGTCTGCGAGAGCTCGCCGAGCAGCTCGACGCTCAGAGCTGACCTGGACTGGCGGAGGGCCGCCGCCAGCAGGAGATTGCGCCGCCCCTCCATAGTCCCGATGCGCGCCTTCGTCCTCGCCCTCCTCGTCGCCGCTCCGCTGGCGGCTCAGCCCGACGTGCCGGGCCTCCTGTCGATGCGCGAGCGCGCCGAGGTCCACGACCGATGGCTGGACGAGCGCCTGGAGACCGTCGTCCCGATGCTGATGCAGCGCGCGGGCGTCGACCTATGGATTCTCGTGGCGCGCGAGTACAACGAGGACCCCGTCCTAGAGACGATGTTGCCCGCGACATGGCTCTCCGCGCGGCGGCGGACGATCCTCGTCTTCCACGACACTGGCGACGCCGTCGAGCGGCTGGCGGTGGCTCGGTACGATGTCGGCCCGTTTCCTCGGGCGTGGGACCCCGAGACGCAGCCGGACCAGTGGGCGCGCCTCGCCGAAATCGTCGCCGAGCGAGACCCTGAGCGGATCGCGATCAATGTGTCCGAGACATTCGCCCTTGCCGACGGACTCACGGCCTCGGAGCTCGACGGGATGATGAAGGCGATGCCCGAGCGCTACCGCGACCGGACCGTCCCCGGCGAGCCGCTCGCCATCGGCTGGCTGGAGACGCGAACCGCGTCCGAGATGGCAGCCTACCCAACGGTCCTCCGCGTCGCGCGGTCGATCCTCCACGAGAGGCTGAGCGAGGCTGCCATCACACCGGGCGTCACCACCACCGACGACCTCGCCTGGTGGTACCGCCAGCGGGTCCGCGACCTCGGCCTGAGTGCGTGGTTCCACCCCGGCGTCTCTGTTCAGCGGCCCGAAGGTACTGAGCGTGATGGCGACTTCTCCGGGCGCCCGGACGCGGCGGTCATTCAGCCCGGCGACCTCGTTTGGGTGGACTTCGGCATCGAGTACCTCGGCCTCCACACCGACACGCAGCAGATGGCTTACGTCCTCCAGCCGGGTGAGACGGAGGCGCCCGCCGGGCTGGCGGCCGGGCTGAGCGCGACCAACCGCGTCCAGGACCTCCTTACGACGGCCTTTACCACGGGCCGGAGCGGCAACGAGATTCTCGCCGACGCGCTCGGAGCGGCCCGCTCCGAAGGGCTCGCCGCCACGATCTACACACACCCCATCGGTCTCCACGGACACGGCGCCGGCCCGACCATAGGGCTGTGGGACCAGCAGGGCGGCGTCCCCGGTCGCGGCGACTACCTGCTCTACCCCAACACGGCGCACTCGGTCGAGCTCAACGTGGCGATGCCAGTGGCCGAATGGGGTGGGCAGACCGTCCGGTTCATGCTGGAGGAGGACGCGTTCTTCGACGGCGAGACGGTCCGCTACATCGACCCGCGCCAGGAGGCGTTGCTCTTGATCCCCCGCGGCCGCTGAAGGCAGGGGACCGAGGACGGGAGACTGAGGACGGGAGACCGAGGCGCCCGCTGGCGATCTACTCAACCCGCTGGCGAAACCGTACGCGCAGCGGTGCCGACGGGCGCGAGCCGCGTCGGACCGTCTGGTCGCGATGCGCTGAGAGTCTGGGCGCCCGGTGTGA
>JBCDLV010000081.1:0-11901 GCA_038744895.1 Bacteroidota bacterium
ATCCTCGGCAACGCCCTTCCGGACTGGATCGGCGGCATCTCGAACACCTTCCGCTACAAGCGGCTCACCGTGAGCGGCCTCGTCGACATCCGTGTCGGCGGCGACGTGTTCTCGGCGCTCAACGCGACGGCCTTCGGCAACGGTCTCCATCAGGAGACCCTCCCTGGCCGCGACGTAGGCTCGATCACCGGTGAGGGTGTGTCCCGGAGCTCCTGCACGGAGGGAATGGATGCCGACGGCAACCTGACGCTCTCCAACTGCTCCGCCAACACCGTCGGCGCCGAGCCGCAGGACTACTACGGCCGCATCGCCGGGCAGATCTCTGAGGAGTTCGTCTACGACGCCAGCTTCGTCAAGCTGCGCGAGATCAATGTGGGCTACCGGATCCCGGAGCGGCTCTTCGCCAACACCCCGATCCAGTTCGCCACGATCTCTTTCGTCGCCCGCAACCTCTGGCTGATCTCCAGCAACGTCCCCAACCTCGACCCGGAGGCCTCCTACCGGAACGACAACAACGGCATCGGTCTGGAGCTGGCGGGCGTCCCGCAGACGCGCAGCTTCGGGTTCAACCTCAACGTCCGCCTCTAAGCTGCCTCCATGCACACCATGAATCGATTCAAACAGTGGAGCCGGCCGGTGGCCGTCGCTCTGTGCGCTCTGACGCTCACGTTCACGCTGCCTGCCTGCGACAACTTCGGAGACCTCAACGTCAACCCGACGCAGGCCGATCAGATCGACCCCAACTTCAAGCTCACCAACATCCAGGTCCGGATCTCGGGCGAGCGCTACGAAAACTGGCGCACGAACCTGATCTACAGTTCCACGATGATGCAGCACCTCGCGGCGCTGCCGACCTACTGGGTAGGTGACAAGTATCTCCTCAACACGGGGTATGCCGCGTCCATGTGGGAGCGGTACTACCCCAACATCTCGAAGAACATCGAGGACCTGATGCTCCAGGTGTGTGAGGCACCAGAGGACGTCAACCTCTGCCAGATCACGCGGATCACGCGGGTTATGATGTACCACCGCCTGACCGACCTCTACGGAGACATTCCGTACTCCGAGGCTGGAAAGGGCGTCACGGAAGGCATCCTCACGCCGGTGTACGACCCCCAGCAGGAGGTTTACAACGGCATGCTCAACGAGCTTCAGGAGGCCGCCCAGGCCTTGGACGGGTCGCAGCCGAGCTTCGGCACGGGAGACCTGATCTACCAGGGCGACGTGGCACAGTGGCGCAAGCTGGCGTACTCGATGATGCTTCGTCTCGGGATGCGCCTCTCCGAGGTCGACGCGGGCACCGCTCAGACCTGGGTCGAGCGCGCCATCGCCGGCGGCGTGATGGAGAGCAACGACGACATCGCGATGGTACCCCACGACCCGAACTCGTGGCGCAACGGCGTCGGTGAGGTGTTCCTCGCCGACGGCAACCAGCACATGAGCGAGACCTTCGTGGGTTGGCTCCAGGGCAACAACGACCCACGCCTGACGGTCTTCGGCGCTCTCTCGGCCGATGCCGCAGCTGCAAGTGCCGACTTCATCGGCATGCCGAGTGGGTTCGACGCGACCACGATCTCGACCCACCCGACCTGGATCGCGTGCGAGGGCGACCCGCAGCCATCCCCCTGCGGCACGGCTGTGTACACCGACGTCAACCCGGCCCTCGTGGGCACGGACGACCCGATGTTCCTCCAGACGTACGCTGAGGTGGAGCTTCTCCTCGCGGAGGCCGCGCTGCGCGGCTGGGGTGCGTCCGGCGCTGGTACCCACTACGACGCGGGCGTCCGCGCCGCGATGCAGCACCTCTCGCTCTACGGAGACGGTGCTGTTATCGGCAGCGCAGACATCGACGCGTACCTGGCCGCGGACGACTTCGACGCGGGCGCCGCAGATGCGCAGGAGCGGATCGCCAACCAGTACTGGGCCGCGACCTTCCTGAACACCTACGAGACCTTCGCCAACTGGCGCCGCACGGGCTTCCCGACGCTCACGCCGACGAACTACCCGGGCAACGTGACCGGGGGCACGATTCCGCGCCGCATGATCTACAGCCCAGGCGAGGCGATCACGAACGAGCAGAACTACAACGCTGCCGTCGCACGCCAGGGACCGGACGAGCTCACGACCCGCGTGTGGTGGGACGTGCGCTAAGGCACCTCGCCTAGACAACACGAGCGCCCCTCGGCTTCGGCCGGGGGGCGTTTTACGTGGGTCCCGCTGGCGAATGTCCCGCTGGCGAATGTCCCGCTGGCGAATGTCCCGCTGGCGAATGTCCCGCTGGCGAATGTCCCGCTGGCGAATGTCCCGCTGGCGAATGTCCCGCTGCTGGCGTCGAGTTCGAGCCTGGTGCACGCCAGCGGGGCTTAGCCCAGCAGAGCCCGGACGCCAGCGGGATCTACCGCGCCTCGAACGAGACCGACCGGCGGACCTCACCGTCCCTCACCTCGTCTCGGATGGCGACCTCGACGGTCACCGCCCGGCCGAGCCAGCGCGCGATATCGACCTCGACGGTCTCGCGGGCCGTCTCGCCCCGCCCCGTCACCGTCAGCGCGGAGGCCGCGCCCCGGGTGCCGTCGGCGCCGACGACACGGTACTCGACGGTGTACTCGTGGCGGCCGTCGGCGTCGAGCGTGAGGCCGTAGACCTCTGCGTAGATCGCCAGCCGGCCGTCGGCGGGCAGCGCGGCGGCGGCGTACGCCTCGGCGACGGTGGCGCCGTCGAACGCGAACCCCGAGAGCGGGCGTAGGTCGCTCATCTCTAGGGCCGTCGCGCGCAGCGGCGCCAGCCGGGCCTCAGGCTGGAGCGTGCCCAGCAGCAAGAGGGGACCGGTCGCATCCGCGCGGGCCTGCCACTGGAGCGCAAGCCGAGAGGCACTCGCCAGCGGGACCTCCAGGACCCCGGTAGCCGTGCCATCGACCTCGACGCGGTCGTGGTCGTGGTCGGACGCCTGCCGCTCGTCCCCAGCGTCGAAAACCACAGCGGACGCGGAGACGAGAAGCGAATCGAGCTCGCGAGGCGCCGACGCTCGGACGGATCGTGGGAGCCGGAGCCCCCTTGGGGCTGTCGCCCACGCCACCTCCAGCCGCGTCGTGCCGTCGTCGTTGAGGAACCGTGCCCACCGAGCAGAGGCGTCGAGCGGGCCCGCGTCGAGGTTCAGAGACGACGCCGACGCTGGCGTCACCTCCCGGCGCAGTTCCTCGGCGGCGACGTCGGCCGCTTGGGCATCGCCGAGCGTGCGGAACGCCAGGTCGCCCGGGTTGGAGGTCCCGACCTCCCGAGAGACGGCGTCATAGACGGCCCCGTAGACCGGACTGCGGAGCGCCAGCTGGCCGTAGATGTCTTCCATGACGGCCAGGAACGCCTCCGACTCGTCGTCGCCGCGGAGCCCGCGCGAGGCGCGGCGGAGCGAGCGCGGCAGCAGGTCGAGCCCGCCGGTCAGCTGGAACGGGCCTCGGCGCGAGGCGCGCGTAAACACAAACTGGACGGCCGGGCCGAGGCGGTCGTAGAGCCAGTATTCGTTGTCGGGCAGGCGCCCGACCGGCGACCGCTGGCGCAGGCCAAACGCGCGCAGACCGGGATCGAGGCGCACCTGCGTGGTCCGGTCCGGCTCGCCGAGGCGGACGTACACCTCGCCGCGGTCGTCGTAGCCACGCGGCTCGTCGGCGGCGAAGTCGCGGCTCGCACGCGCGACGCGCAGCAGGTGCTCTTCGAGGCGCTCGTTGCTGGGCGAGGCGGGCAGGCCATCCTGCCGGTTCCACCAGCGGACGGCGCGTGTGCCCGCGCCAGCAGTGCCCTCGGCCAGTCCCCACTGGCGCCAGATGGCTGGGGGCACGACGGGCGCCAGCTGGCGGATGTGACGGTCGAGGATCTCGCTCTCCCGAGCGTCGAGACCTGTCCCTGCACGCTCCAGCAGGCCGAGGTACACCGTCGCCGCCGCGCCGTACTGGTCGGACCGCTCGGCTGCGTAGACCGAGCGGACGTAGGCATCTGCCTCTTCGACAGCCATCGACGCGGTGGGCTGCGCGGCGACGGTCGCTCGGAGCATGAGCGTGAGGACCGGGAGCGCGCGGAGGGCAGCTCGCATAGCGGCGTGGGGCGCGGTGCGTGAAGGTCGAAATCGACCCTCGTCCGCTATCTTCGTGCAAACGTTGTCACGAGTCAACCACATGGACCGTCGAGACTTCCTTCGCGTCGGTGGAACGGGCGCCATCGGACTGGCCGCATGTGCGCCTGCCGCCGTCGGTTCGGCGGGGCCGGCCTCGTCCCGGACGGGGTCCCCCTCTGCGCCAGCGGACCTGACGCACTGGGTCTGGATCCGCGGCGACCGCTCCCGCGAGGAATGGCGCGAGGTAATGGGCACGGCCCGAGAAGCCGGCATCACGGCAGCGCTCGTGGACGCCTCGCCCGACGGCATCCGCCTGTCCATCGACGTCGCCGACGGGCTCGGGATGGAGGTCCACGGGTGGATGATCACCATGATGGAGGGCGGCTTCGAAGAGGAGCACCCAGAGTGGTACGCCGTCAACCGGAACGGAGAGTCCACGGCCACCGATCCGCCCTACGTGGACTACTACCGATTCATGTGCCCGTCGCGCGAGCCGGTGCGGCGCCACAAGGAGTCGCGAGCGCGCCAGCTGTTGGAGATCGACCGGCTGGCGGGGCTGCACCTGGACTACATCCGCGTGCCGGACGTGATCCTGCCGAGCGCCCTCTGGCCGACCTACGACATCGTCCAGGATCGGGAGTACGCGCCCTACGACTACTGCTACTGCGGGGTCTGCCGCGACCGCTTCGAGGCTCGGACGGGCATCGACCCCCTCGACCTGGAGGATCCCTCACAGAATGCGGCGTGGGTCCAGTACCGCTACGACACGATCACGGAGGTCGTCCACGGGCTGTCCCAGGTGGCCCATGCTGCCAACCGGCCGATCTCGGCAGCCGTCTTCCCCTCGCCTACGATCGCGCGGACGCTCGTGCGCCAAGACTGGGTCCGGTGGCCGCTCGACGCCATCCACCCGATGGTCTACAACTGGTTCTACGAGGAGGAGATCGACTGGATCGAGCCGACCGTTCGGGAGGGCGTGACGGGGCTGGGCGGGCGCCTGCCACTCTACGCGGGACTCTATGTGCCGGAGCTTCTGCCGGCGGACCTCGCCGAGGCGGCGAGGCGCGCCTTGGCCGGCGGCGCCAGCGGGGTCGCCATCTTCGAAGGCGTCGGCACGTCGCCTGCGCACTGGGAGGCCCTCGGCGCCGTTCTGAAAGGGTGAGCGCGTGGGGACCGAGCCATACGACGGGCAGGGGCGGATCTGAGTCTGCCCCGGCGTGCGTCGTGTGGAGGTCCGGCCTGATGGCGTTCGTGCTGCTAGCGCTGGCCGCCAGCGGGCGGGCTCAGCCGCTGTTCGAGCTCGTGCCCCCTGCCGAGAGCGGCGTCGACGTCGAGAACCGACTCGTGGAGACGGCCGACCGCAACGTGCTCGCCTACGAGTACTTCTACAACGGCGGCGGCGTGGCCGCTGGCGACCTCGACGGCGACGGGTTGGCGGACCTCTACTTCACGGTCAACATGGGACCGAACCGGCTCTACCTGAACCGGACCGCGCCGGGGGGACCGCTCCGCTTCGAGGACGTCACGGCGTCCGCTGGCGTCGCGGGGCCGGACAACGGCTGGACGACGGGCGTCACGATGGCCGACGTCGACGGCGACGGCCACCTGGACCTGTACGTGTCGCGCTCCGGCGATGGACCGGCGTCGGAGCGTCGCAACCTGCTGTACCTCAACGACGGCGCCGCCCGCTTCCGCGAGGCCGCAGCCGAGGTCGGCCTGGACGATGCCGGGCACGCGACCCAGGCCACCTTCGCGGACATCGACCGGGACGGGGACCTGGACATGTACCTCGTCAACCACAACGTCAAGCGGCTCCGCGGCTTCGACGTGCAGGTGATGAAGACGCTCCGCGACTCGCTGGCTGGCGACCGCCTCTACCGGAACGACGGCGGGCGGTTCACGGACGTGACCGAAGCGGCGGGAATCCACCAGACGCCCATCGGCTTCGGGCTGAGCGCGACCGTAGGCGACATGGACGGCGACGGCTGGCCGGACATCTACGTCGCCAACGACTACGACGAGGACGACTACCTCTACCTCAACAACCGGGACGGCACCTTCCGCGACGCCACGCGCGAGCGACTGGCGCATACGTCGTTCTTCTCGATGGGCTCGGACCTGGCCGACGTGGACAACGACGGCCGGCCGGACCTCATCACGTTGGACATGCTGCCGCCGGACAACCGCCGGCAGAAGCTGCTCAAGGGCCCGGAGAACTACGACCGCCAGCGGCTCCTGCTGAGCTACGGCTACGGCCCGCAGTACATGCGCAACATGCTGCACCGCAACGCGGGCGACGCCGGGTTCCAGGAAGTCGGCCAGCTGGCGGGCGTCTCCAACACCGACTGGAGCTGGAGCGCGCTGCTGGAGGACTTCGACAACGATGGCTGGCGCGACCTGTACGTCACCAACGGCTACGTCCGCGACTACACGAACATGGATTTCCTCAAGTTCGTGGCGCCGGAGGCGCGGCGCGCGGCGCAGGCCCGCGGCGAGGAGCCCGACCTGCTGGCGCTGGTCCGCCAGATGCCGTCGTCGGACCTGTCGAACATGGCGTTCCGCAACCTCGGCGGGCTCCGGTTCGAGGAGGCCACGGCGCCCTGGGGCATGGAGCGTCCGTCGCTCTCCGCTGGCGCGGCGACAGCCGACCTCGACGGCGACGGCGACCTCGACCTGGTGGTGAGCAACATCAACGGACCGGCCTTTGTGTACCGGAACCGGGTCGATGAGCGAGGAGACGGCCAGTCCGTGCGGATCCGGCTGGCGGGCGAGGGCGGCAACCGCTTCGGCGTAGGTGCGCACGTCGAGGCCGCAGCCATCGACGGACGGCGGTGGACGGCCGAGCTTCAGCCATCGCGAGGCTACCAGTCGTCGGTAGAGCCCGTGGTTCACCTAGGAATCGGCGACGCCGAGCAGGTCGATGTGACGGTCACGTGGCCGGACGGACGCCAGCAGTCGGTCGCCGACGTGGCGGCTGGTACGCTGACGCTGCGCCAGGCGGACGCCGCCGAGCCAGAACCTCGTCCAGAAGACGATCCGGCGCCTCGGTTCGCCCGGCTGGCGGGAGCGCTGGGCATCGACCACGTCCACCGGGAGAACCCCTTCGTCGACTTCCGTCGCGAGCCGCTTCTCCCCCACCTCCTCTCTCGCTACGGGCCGGCCCTGGCCACCGGCGACGTCAACGGCGACGGGCTGGACGACGTGTTCGCCGGAGGCGCGCGGAACCAGCCGGCGGCCCTCTTTCTCCAGACGCCAGCGGGCCGCTTCGCCCGCGCCGAGGCTCCCGCGCTCGCGGCCGACTCGCTCCACGAGGACACGGACGCCGTACTGTTCGACGCTGACGGCGACGGCGACCTCGACCTCTATGTCGTATCCGGAGGTAGCGAGTCCGCAGACGCCGCGGACTACCAGGACCGCCTCTACCGCAACAGCGGCTTCGGCGCCTTCGAGCGCGCCACCGACGTCCTTCCATCCATCACCGCCAGCGGGGCGACCGTCGCGCCCGCGGACTGGGACGGCGACGGTGACCTCGACCTGTTCGTGGGCGGGCGCGTGGTGCCGGGGCGCTACCCGCTGGCGCCGCGCAGCTACCTGCTCCGAAACGATGGCGGCACCTTCCGCGATGTGACGCCGGAGATTGCCCCGGACGCGATGGAGCCGGGCATGGTGGCCGCGTCCCTCTGGGCCGATCTCGACGGCGACGGCCCGCCGGAGCTCGTCGTCGCGGGCGAGTGGATGCCGGTGCGCGTCTTCCGCCAGCGGGACGGTCGGTTCGAGGAGATCACCGAGACGCTGGGCCTGGGCGACACCCACGGCTGGTGGAGCGCGCTCGCCGCGGCGGACCTGGACGGCGACGGCGACCTCGACCTCGTCGGCGGCAACCGCGGCCTCAACGCCCAGGTGGGCGCCTCGCCAGCGGAGCCGGCGACGCTGCTGGCGGCCGACATCGACGGCAACGGCTCCATCGACCCGGTCCTCAGCTACTACATCGACGGCGTGAGCGTCCCGGCCGTCTCGCGTGACGAGATGCTGGGCCAGGTGGCCGCGCTGCGCCGGCAGTTCACCGACTACGCCTCCTACGCCGACGCCACCGTCGAGGACATCGTGCCGGCCGAGCGACGCACGGGCGCGCTCCGACTTCGCGCGACGACGTTCGCCAGTGCTGTGTTCGTCAACGAGGGGGGCCAGTTCGCCAGCCGGCCTCTCCCGGTCGAGGCGCAGGTAGCCCCCGTTCATGCCATCGCGCTCTCCGACCTCGACCGCGACGGCATCACCGACATCCTGCTGGCGGGCAACGAGTTCGGGATGCGCGCGCAGGACGGCCCCTTCGACGCCGGCCGCGGCCTGTGGCTCCGAGGCGGCGCTGACCTCGCCCTCGACCCGGTCGACCCCGCCGAGAGCGGATTCGTCGTGCCCGGCGACGTGCGGGCGTTGAGGCTCGTGCGCACCTCGCGCGGGTCGGTGGTGGTGGTCGGGACGAGCAATGAAGCCATTGAGGTGTATGCGATTCTCTAGTCTTGCACTCGTCCTCCTGCTGGCGGGCTGTGCCTCCGGATCCCAGATCGACGCCGACCCGGTCGCGCGCGCCGAGGATGGAGCGGTGGTCCGCGCGTCCGTTCAGGCGCTGACGGACGTGATGGTCTACGACATCTTCAGTCCGCCCCAGGCCAGCCGCGTCTACGCCTACGCCACCATCGCGGGCCACGAGGCCGCCCGCCTCGACGACCCCGCAGCGGTCCCGTTGGCGGGCCGACTCAACGGCCTGGATGCCGTGCCCTCGCCAGCGGGCCCCATCGACGGCCGCCTCGCGGGCACCCACGCGTTCTTCCGCGTCGCCGATGCGATGGTGTTCTCGGCCGAGCGCCTGGCGCCGGCGCGCGACTCCCTGCTGGCGACGTTCGACGCGCTGCCCGAGGGCCTACGCCAGCGGTCGGCAGCCCACGGCGAGGCCGTCGCCGCGCAGATCCTGGCGTGGGCCGCCGGCGACGGGTACGACCGAACGCGCTCGCTGCCGCGCTACGCGGCGTCCACGGAGCCCGACCGCTGGCAGCCGACGCCGCCCGGCTACATCGAGGCCATCGAACCGTACTGGGGACAGCTTCGCCCGTTCGTCCTGGGCGACGTGGCGGAGTATCAGGCGCCGGACCCACCGCCGTTCTCGACCGAGGCCGGGTCCGCGTTCTTCGAGGACGTCCGCGAGGTGTACGAGGTGGAGCAGGCGCTCACGGAGGAGGAGCGCGCCATCGCGGCCTTCTGGGACTGCAACCCCTTCGTCCTCTACGAGGAGGGCCACCTGAGCTACGCGGCCAAGAAGATCACGCCCGGTGGCCACTGGATGGGCATCGCGGCGATCGCCATCGACCAGTCGGGGGACGGTCCCGTCGAGGCCTGGGCGACGTTCGCGCACACGGCGGTCGCGCTCGCCGACGCGTTCATCGTGTCGTGGATCGACAAGTACCGGACGAACGTGATCCGGCCCGAGACCGTGATCCGGCGAACGCTCGACCCGATGTGGCAGCCGGTCCTTCAGACGCCGCCGTTCCCCGAGTACACGAGCGGCCACAGCGTCATCTCGACGGCCGCCGCCGAGGTGCTGACCGCGCACTACGGCGACCTCGCCTTCGCCGACGACACGGAGGTGCCGTACGGTCTCCCGATCCGGCACTTCGACTCGTTCCGCGCCGCCGCCGCCGAGGCTGCCATCAGCCGGCTCTACGGCGGCATTCACTTCCGCCCGGCCATCGAGAACGGCGTCGAGCAAGGCCGGGCCGTCGGCCAGGCCGCCGTCGACCGGCTCGGGCTCACCGACGACATCGCCCAGCGCCAGCCATGAGCACCCGCCGCCAGTTTCTCCGCCTCGGCGCCCTCGGGGGCGTCGCCACCACACTGGCCGGCTTCGTGCCCGGCCGCCGCCAGCGGGGCGCCGAGGGACCGGTCGTCGTCTCGACGTGGAACCATGGCGTGGCCGCGAACGCCGCTGCATGGGAGGTGCTCGGGAGCGGGGGCTACGCGCTCGACGCCGTCGAGCAGGGCGTGCGGGTGACCGAGGCCGATCCGGCGGTGACCTCCGTTGGCAAAGGCGGGTGGCCGGACCGGTCGGGTGTGGTCACGCTGGACGCCTGCGTCATGACCGAGGCCGGAGACTGCGGGGCCGTCGCCTTCCTCCAGGATGTGCTCCACCCGGTGACCGCCGCGAGGTACGTCATGGAGCGGACGCCCCACGTCATGATCGTCGGCGAGGGCGCCCGCCGGTTCGCCATCGAGCAGGGCCTGGAGACCGATAACCTGCTCACGCCCGAGGCCGAGCGCGCCTGGCGCGAATGGGTCGCCTCCGACGCGGCCGACACGCGCGCCGAGATCAACGTGGAGAACCACGACACGATCGGCATGCTGGCGCTCGATGCGGACGGGCGCGTGTGCGGCGCGTGCACCACCAGCGGGGCCGCGTGGAAGCGCCATGGGCGCGTCGGCGACAGCCCGCTCATCGGCGCGGGCCTCTACGTGGATGGCGAGATCGGTGGCGCGACCGCGACGGGCTGGGGCGAAGCCGTCGTCCGCGCCTGTGGCTGCCACCTCGTGGTCGAGCTGATGCGACAGGGCCACGATCCCCAGGAGGCCTGCCGCCGCGCCGTCGAGCGCGTGATCGCCAAGAACCCCGACTACCGCGACATCCAGGTCGGCTTTCTCGCCCTCGACACGGCGGGCCGGTACGGCAGCTACTGCATCCAGCCCGGCTTCCAGCTCGCCCTCCACACGTCGTCCGGCGCCCAACTCCTCGACGCCGCGTCCCGGCTGTAACGGCACCCCTGCAACGGCTCCACCAGACGGCCGCCCCTCCACGCCGATGACCCGCCTCTCCTCCGTGCTCCTGCTGGCGCTCGCTGCCGCCCCCGCTGGCGCCCAGACCTGGGACGCGATGCGCGACATCGAACCCCGCGGCTACCTCGCCCACCGCGCCGCGACACCGATCACCATCGACGGCCGCCTCGACGATCCCGCCTGGCTGGCGGCGCCCTGGACCGACCCGTTCGTCGACATCGAGGGCAACGCCAAGCCGCTCCCGACGTACCTCACGCGCGCCCGGATGCTCTGGGACGACGACTTCCTGTACGTCGCCGCCCAGATGGAAGAGCCGCACGTCTGGGGCGACTCCACGCGGCGCAACTCGGTCATCTTCTACGACAACGACTTCGAGATCTTCGTCGACCCCGACGGCGACAACCACAACTACTACGAGTTCGAGGTCAACGCGCTCAACACGATCTGGGAGCTGACCCTGGAGAAGCCGTACAAGGACGGCGGCCCGGCCATCTCGCCCACGAACCTCCCCGGGCTGCGGTCCGCCGTGTTCGTGGACGGCACGCTCAACGCCTCGCACGACCTCGACCGCGGGTGGTCGGTGGAGGTCGCGATCCCGCTCGGCCCGCTGGCGTCGTACAACGGGGGGCGCCGGCCCGCCAGCGGGGACCTCTGGCGCATCAACTTCTCCCGCGTCCAGTGGCAGCACCGCCTCACCGGCACGGGCGACTACGAGAAGGTGCCGGACACGCGCGAGAACAACTGGGTCTGGTCGCCCCAGGGCATCATCGACATGCACCGGCCGGAGCGGTGGGGCTTCCTGCGGTTTACGGATGCCGCGCCCGGGACCGCCGCCTTCGAGTCGGACCCGACCCTGGCCGCGCGTGACCTGCTGATGGAGGTCTACCACGCCCAGAAGAGCTACCGGGAGGCCCACAACCAGTGGGCGCCGACGCTGGACGCCCTCGGCCTCGACGACGCACGGCTGTCCCTCGGCA
>JBCDLV010000082.1:0-11814 GCA_038744895.1 Bacteroidota bacterium
GGCTGCCCGCGCGGGTCGGTGATGGCCTCGTCCTCGCGGCGCACGAGGGCGCGCTGGTAGAGCGTGTGCCCCAGCTTGGCGAGGGCCGACTCCGGAACAGAGCTGTAATCGTTGGGCATGAGAGTCGGCGGGGCGTTTGGGACGCCGCCCGGAAACATACGGAGCGTCAGCACGCAAGCGACGTGCCGCGCCGTCTATCGAGAAGGTGCCGACGTGTGGACCGGGATCGCCCCCGGGGTCCGTCACGCACCCGCGCCAGAGAACGGTGTCAGACGCTCGCTCGCATCTCGGCACCACGGGTTTTCCTCGGCGGCTACGGGGAGAACGGACCCGAGGGTGGGAGGTTCGCCCCGCTGGCGCCAGCGGGAACGATTACCAGCCTTCGCGCTCGGCGGTCCGGGTGATGTGGGCGAGGTGGTGGCGACCGTGCCACGCGTAGCTCCCCACAGTCGTGGCGAGGTCGACAGGTCCAGAGACTGGGTGGACGAACCGTCGCGCCAGCTGGTCGCGAGACAACGACCGAAGCAGAACCACCCACTTCGCGTGGAGGAGGGCGAGGAAGTCAAGGCTGGTCTCGACGGGCACGCGCTGAACGTCCGGCAGCTCCGCCCAGGCCACTTCGTCGTAGGCCTTGATCGTCGGCTCGTCCTCCGTCAGCGCCCACTTGAAACGGACGTAGCTGTTGAGGTGGCTGTCCGGGACATGGTGGACGACCTGGCGCAGTGTCCATCCACCGGGCCGGTACGGCGTGTCGAGGTGATCCTCCGTGAGGCCGGACACGGCGCGGCGCATCTGCTCCGGAAGCGCCTCGATCTGGCCGATCCAGCGGTCCAGGTCAGTACCGGAAACAGGCCCGTCGTGCTCGAACGGGCCGATGGGGTAGCGGAGGTCGTGCATGGTGCCGTCCGCTGGCGGGGCGGGCGCCAGCGGGTCGAAGGATGGCGGCCCGCTGGCGGTGGCTGCAGGCGTGATACCAACTCCGGATGGAGTGTTCGGGGTTAGGGGTGTGTGGGTAGGGTGCTCATCCACTCCCACACCCCCATACTCCCACTCGCTCACAACCAAGGTGCCGTGGCGCCAGCGGGTCAGGCGACGACGGGCTCGGCGCCGAGGCTGGTGACATCGTAGAGCGGGAACGCCGCGCACATGGCCTCGACCTCGCCCTTGACAGCCTCGGCCTGGGCTCCGCGACTCTCGATCACGCGGTCCATGAGCGCCACGATCGTCCAGAACTCGTCCGGGCCCATGCCGCGCGTGGTCATCGCCGGCGCGCCGACGCGGATGCCGCTGGTCACGAACGGGCTCTCCGGGTCGCCGGGGACCATGTTCTTGTTGACCGTGATAGCGGCCTCGCCGAGCCATGCCTCGGCCTCCTTGCCGGTGCAGCCCTTGGCGCGCAGGTCGATCAGCGCGAGGTGGTTGTCCGTTCCGCCCGAGACGACGGCGTAGCCCCGCTCGACGAAGGCGTCGGCCATCGTGCGGGCGTTCTCGACCGTCTGGCGCTGGTAGGCGACGAACGAGTCGTCGAGCGCCTCGCCGAACGCGACAGCCTTCGCTGCGATCACGTGCATCAGCGGACCGCCGATGGTCCCGGGGAACATGGCCGAGTCGAGCACCTGGCCCGTCGTCTTCGGATTGCCCGACTTGCGCCACGTCTCACCGGTGGGCGAGGGCGCGTCGTTACCGACCAGGATGATGCCGCCGCGCGGGCCGCGGAGCGTCTTGTGCGTGGTCGAGGTCACGACGTGGGCGTGGGGAAGCGGATCGCTCAGCACACCAGCAGCGATGAGCCCGGCCGTGTGGGCCATGTCCACCCACAGGATGGCGCCGACCTCGTCGGCGATCTCCCGGAGCGCAGCGTAGTCGAAGTCGCGGCTGTAGGCGCTCGCGCCCACCGACAGCATCCGCGGCTTGACTTCGCGCGCCTTGTCGCGCACGGCATTGAGGTCGACGCGGCCCGCCAGCGGGCCCTCCTGCTCGACGCCGTAGAAGTGGGCGTCGTAGAGCTTGCCGGAGAAGTTGACCGGGCTGCCGTGGGTCAGGTGGCCTCCGTGCGCGAGGTCGAGGCCGAGGAGTCGGTCGCCGGGCTCCATCAGCGCGAGGTAGACGGCGCTGTTGGCCGTGGCACCCGAGTGCGGCTGGACGTTGGCCCAATCGGCATCGAACAGCTTCTTGGCGCGCTCGATCGCCAGCGTCTCGACCTCGTCGACGACCTCGCAGCCGCCGTAGTAGCGCTTCCCGGGCAGCCCCTCGGCGTACTTGTTGGTGAGCGAGCTGCCGAGCGCCTGCAGCACAGCCGGGCTGGCGAAGTTCTCGGACGCGATCAGTTCGAGGCCGTCGTTCTGGCGCTCGGTCTCGCGGCGGACGATGTCGTAGACGGTCGGGTCGGTCTCCTGGAGGGACGTCATGGCAGTCGAAAGCGATTTCGTGTCAAGCTACCGCGCAGTGCCGCAAACGGTCCGCCCGAACAGACGTTCTATGTTGTCTCCATGACCCCTGCCGCCCGCCTTCTTATTGACGCGTCTCGTGCGTGGTCGGACCTCTCCGACGACGAGGCACGCCAGTTGGCGCTCACCTTCCACGAGCGTACGGTGACCGCTGGCGATCCCGTCGCGCTGCCGGACGCGGAGGCCCACGAGATCCTGTTTGTGGCCGAGGGGCTGCTGCGGTTCTACTACCCGTCCGACGACGGACGGCAATCGAACAAGGCATTCGTCGGCGAGGGCGAGTTCGCAGGTGCGCTCGCCGCCAGCGCGCTCGGCGTCCCGCTGGCGTACGGGATCGAGGCACTCGAAGACACGCGCCTGCTGGCGTGCGACGTGACGGCGTGGACGGCCCTCGTCGAGTCGGCGCCGGCGTTCGAGCGGCTGGGGCGCAAGCTGGCCGAGTACATCCTGGTCCGCAAGGAGCGGACGGCCCGGAGCCTCCGCCTCCAGAGCGCGACCGAGCGCTACGCTACCCTGGTCGAGGAGCGACCCGACCTCGTGCAGCGCGTGCCGCTGTACCACCTGGCGTCCTACCTCGGCATGTCGGACGTGCACCTGTCGCGCGTGCGGCGGCAGCTCGCGGAGGCGATCTAAACCCAGGTTAAGGCGACCGGTCGCATGCGCCAGCGATCCTCGGGGCCACACTTCCCAAGACCCCGATGACTGTCTCCGTTCTCGGCCTCGGCGCGATGGGCGCCCGCATGGCCCGCAAGCTCCTCGACGCCGGCCACACCGTCACCGTCTGGAACCGCTCCGACGGCCCCGCTGGCGATCTCCACGCACACGGCGCGTCCGTCGCCGATTCGCCAGCGGAGGCGGCCGCGGCGTCCGACCTCGTCCTCACGATGCTGACCGACGACGAGGCCTCGCAAGCGGTCTGGGCCCCGGCCCTGGACGGACTCGGCGACGGCACCCTCGCCGTCGAGATGAGCACGCTCACGCCGGATCGCGCCCGCGCTCTGGCGGCAGCAGTCAGGTCTCGGGGCGCTCGGTTCCTGGACGCGCCCGTCGTCGGGACCCGTCCACACGTCGAGGCGGGTCAGCTCACGGTCCTCGTCGGCGGCGATGCGGCGGCGCTCGATACCGCGCGGCCCGCGTTCGAGGCGTTCGCAGGCGCCATCCACCACGTCGGCCCCGCTGGCGCAGGGATGGCCATGAAGCTGGCCGTCAACGCGCTGTTCGCCATCCAGGCCGCTGCGCTGGCCGAGCTGACCGCAGGGCTCGCAGCCGAGGGCATCGACCGGGCCACCTCGACCACGTTCCTCGCCCAGATGCCGACCTCCAGCCCGGTCGCCGCTCGGGTCGGCGCGCTCATGGCAGAGGGGCGCACCGCGCCCAACTTCCCCATCGACCTGGTGGCCAAGGACCTCCGCTACGCCCAGTCTCTCGCCGATACCGCGGGCGTCCCCAGCCACGCCGTCGCTGGCGCCGCCCAAGCGTTCGCGGACGCCAGCGGGGCCGGGTTCGACGATCTCGACATCGCCGGTATCGCGCGCCTGTACCCTACCCCGTAGCGGCCTACCCCGTCGTGGTCTCTTCGGGCTGCTCGATCGCTACGAACCAGCCAGCGATGCCCAAGAACCGCCAGTCGCCGCCCGGCTGGCGGCCGTTCATGTCGGCCGTGTAGATGCTCGCGACGCGATAGTCCTCGCGCTCGAACGAGTCGCTGGCGACCTCGCCGGCTCGACGCCCGAGGCGCCCGGCGAGGAAGCTTGCCGCTCCGCCGCTGACGCCTTCGCTGACCTCACCCGCCTCGCGCGCACGGGCTTCCGCCTGCGCAGCCATTTCGACGCTCAGGAACTCGGTGAACTTCTCCGGACCCGGGTTGAGCAGGTACAACACCCCCGCAACCAGGAGGAGCCCGGCAAATAGGATGCGGCCTGGAGTCATCAGATGAGTGGAGTAAGGTGGCGTACGGTGGATTTGGAGGCCATCAACGGGCCAGGTCGGCACACGGGGCAAACGGTGGGCCGTTCTGCCCGCGCTGGGTCACCGCAGTGCGATGTGAACAAGCCCTGTTACGGAAGCACGCCCTGCGTCATGGCGTACACGAGCAGGTTTACCCCCATCCGGAGCGCCGCCTCTCGCACCGCTGGCGGGTTCGGATGGACGCCCTCGGCCTCCCAGCCGTCGGCGATGTCGCTCTCGTGGGCGTAAAACACGACGAGCCGGCCCTCGTGAAACAACCCGTAGCCCACGGCGGGTCCTCCGTCGTGCTCATGAACCTTCGGTAGACCGTCTGGGAATGTGAAGTGGGCGCTGTAGACCGGATGGCTGGACGGCAGCGGCTGGAGTTCCTGCTCGGGAAAGACCTTCGCCAGCTCGCGACGGATCGACTCGTCCAAGCCGTAGTCGTCGTTGGCGATGAGGAAGCCGCCGCCTTCGAGGTACCGACGTAGGCGCCCGGCCTCGTCCTGGCTGAAGGAGATGTTGCCGTGCCCGTTCAGAAACAGAACGGGGGCCGTAAACAGTCGATCACTCGACAACTCGATCGTCAGTGGCTCGGCGTCGATGTCGAGGAGCGTGTGCTGGCGCGCGAATGCGATGAGCGTCGGAAGTGGGTCGCCGGAGTACCAGTCGCCGCCGCCGTCGTATTGCACGCGGGCGATCTGGACCTCGCCCTGGGCGGCCGCCGGTCCGCCAGCGGAGAGCGCCAGCAGGGTGAGCACGAGAAGAGGACGCATCGGTGACGCTACCATTCGGGAATCTCAAGATCGCCGATGTCAACGCGGAGAGTCCAGCCGGTCGTCTTTGCCCTGCCGGTGGTTGCGGTCTCTGGCAGACCGCCGTGGCTTTCGGATCCGATCCCAATCGCCCCGTGCCATTGATGCATCCCCTCCTCTTGCGCCTCGCCGACGGGTCGCCGGGTGTCCTCGGCGCCGCACCCGCAGTCGCTCGCGAGATCGCCGACGACCCCGACCTGCTGGCGGTCGTCGTGGACGGGCTCGCCAGCGGGCACGAGGGCGTGCGAAACCGGTCGGCGAACGCCCTCGACCGGGCGACACGCCAGGACGCCGCCGTGCTCCAGCTACACCGCGAGGCCCTGCTGGCGGCCGCGGACGCCGATCTGCAAGGCGCAACGCTGCGACGGCTTCTTCCGCTGCTGCTCAGACGGCTCCAACTCGACCTTCCGGACGCCAGACGCGTCGTCGACTACAGTCTGCCCCGGGCCGACCGGGGCCCGGTGGCCACCCGGTCCAACGCGCTCGACGCGCTCGCGTCGACGGCGGGACAGCATCCGGCCATCGAATCGGAGATCTGCCCCGTGTTGGAAGCTGCGCTGGACGATCCTGGCGTCTCGCATCGAGCCCGGGCCCGCCTCGTGCTCGCGCGACTCGACCGACAAGCGAGAGGACGCTGATCGAGGGCACTCCCGCGAACACACGGCGTAGACCCCCGGCTCCTCTTCACCCAACCCATGTCGCTCCGACTCGACCGCCGCCACGTTCTCTCTGCCTTTGATCGTCTCGGCGTCGATAGACCGTCACTCGACGCCCAGGTCGAGGCCGCCCACCGCCGCGTTCTGTCTGGCGACACCGCCAGCCCGGAGATGCTCGGCTGGCGCGACCTGGTCCTCACGCCGGACGATGCGCTCATCGAGCACGTCGCGCAGACAGCCGACGAGATCCGTGAGCGTGCGGAGGTGTTGCTCTGCATCGGGATCGGGGGCTCGTACCTCGGGGCTGAGGCCGTCACGGAGGCGCTCGTTCCGCCGTTCTCAGACGGCGGGCCCGAGATCCTGTTCGCTGGGCATCACCTCGGCCCGGATTACCACAACCGGCTGTTCGAGTATCTGGAGGGGAAGAGCGTCTACGTCAACGTGATCTCGAAGTCAGGCACCACGCTGGAGCCCGCCTTCGCCTTCCGGCTGGCGCGGACATTCCTGGAGGAGCGGTTCGACGATGCCGACCGGCGCATCATCGCCACGACCGATGCCGAGCGCGGCACGCTCCACGACTTCGCCGTCGAGCAAGGCTATCGCCGCTACGTCGTCCCAGACGGCGTCGGCGGGCGCTTTTCCGTCCTCACACCCGTCGGCCTCCTCCCCATCGCCGCCGCTGGCGTCGACATCCGGACGTTGTTCTACGGCGCCGTCGCAGAAGCGCGCCAACTGCAGGATGCCGACGTGTCCCATCTGGCGCTCCAGTACGCGGCCGACCGATACGCCTTCCATGAGGCAGGCTACACGACGGAGGTGCTGGCCGTCATGGACCCGCGCCTGCGCGGCATCGGCGCGTGGTGGCAACAGCTGTTCGGCGAGAGCGACGGCAAAGAGGGCAACGGCCTGTTTCCCGTCGTTCTCCAGTACACCACCGACCTGCACTCTGTGGGCCAGTACGTCCAGCAGGGAAAGCGGACGCTCGTGGAAACCTTCCTCCGCATCGACGACGCCGGGGCCGGGCTGGCGATCGCCGACGAGGCCGGCGACCCCGATGGTCTCAATTACCTCGCGGGCATTCCCCAGGGCTTCGTCAACGAGAAGGCCTACGAAGGCACGGCCGAGGCCCACGCCGAAGGCGGGGTCCCGAACTGGACCCTCACCCTTCCACGTCTGGACGCCGAGTCCGTCGGCAGGCTGCTGTATGCCTACGAGCACGCCGTCGCCGTCAGCGGCACGTTGCTGGGCGTCGACCCCTTCAACCAGCCAGGCGTCGAGACCTACAAGCAGAAGATGTTTTCACTGCTGGGCCGGCCCTGATCGCCAGCGGGCACGGCCCCACTACCATCCTGGGTCGGACAGCGTGACGGTGACATCGTCAAGGAAGAGTTCGTTGGGCGACTGCTCGTTGCCGTTGGCCGTGATCCCGATCTGCAGCCGCGAGTAGCGCGCGTCGGGGCGAGGCAGCGTGATACCGGTCGCGTCGAGCACCTGCGCATCGTCCTGCCACACGCGGAACCGCCCGCTGGCGTCACTCGACAGGTCCACAGCGATTCGGAGGCGAACCCATCGGTCGGTGACCAAGGTCGAGACTCCTGCCCGAAACGGGTCGCCTCGGCACCACTTGCCGAGATCCGAGGTCCACTCTCCCCCTTGGGCACCGCCCAGGAACAGTCGCCGTCCAGGGGACGGGCAAATGGATCCGTCGCCAGCGGAAGGACACGATGTCTCGTCGGTGCATGTCTCTGGAGCTTCGAGGTCCCACACGAACACGTTCCGCGTGTCCGTGCCTCCGACGACGTAGATCCAGAACTCGAACCAGACACGGTCTCCCTCAGCCAGGTCGAATCGTTCGAGCACGAGGTCGGCCTTGGACGTGGCGCCATCGGCCGTCGGGGCCGCACGGAACCGCATCGACTGACGGCCCGACCGGCTGCGCTCCGCCGTCAAGTCTATGCCGTTCGTCTCAGGCACCCGCTGGCGTCCGGTCCACCCGCTTCCGTCCAGAGGGAACAGGTCGCTTTCCGACTGTGCCGACTCGAAGTCGTCCTGGAACGTGTCCCGGATGATGGGGACGTCGCCAGCAGGCGGCGAGCTTCCCCCGTCGCATGACGCCAGGGTCATGCTGAGGGCGATCAGAGCGGGGCAAAGCCATCTCATGGGTAGCGGTCGGGTGGAAGTCAGGCTACAGTACGCCAGCAGGCGGAAATCGACCCTATTGACTGCTTCTGGGCGTGCCCGCGTGCAGCTATGCACATCGTGGATAGAGGTGTGGAAAACCCCATCGCCACGGAGAACAGCTGTGGACGCGCCGGCACATGGGTCATCGGACCCGCTGGCGGTCCCCCGTCTGCCCACTCATCATCCGACCTGTTGTCCACACACCATGAGACGGCTTCGCACTTGTGTTAGAACCGAGGCCTTTCTGTGGATGAGCGTGGACAAGTGGATGACGCCAGCGGGATCGATGGTTTTGACTCATTCAGCGACTTGGCTTCAGCGGATCTCGGTGGATTGAAGTGTGGACGAGGACAGGGGTTTTTCACAGCTCTCCACGTTTGGCACCAGAGCCCCGGTTCTCCACGCTGTCCACAGGCCTACTACCAATCCTACTCTTATACCTTCTATACAGAGTAATACAGAGGGGTGTGGATGACCGGGAGTGGGTGGCTCCTCCGGTAGATCACCTCTGGTCTACCGTCGTGTACCAATTACTAGATCGGGGGTAGACCGCCTCTCGCCGTTCTGCCAGGGTCGCGGAGAACACACCAAGCCCGCTAGCGATGTGTCGGGAGCCGTTACCAGCCTAGAGGACGGGCGCCAACAGTCGCGTTGCGTTGGCTGCCAGCCGGAAGGCAAACGACTGGTCGGCTAGATCCTCGCGGCTGATGCGGGTGGACCGTGCGAAGTCCCGGTCGAGCATCTCGGCGACCTCGTCGCACAGCGATGGATCCCGGGCTACCACCGTCGACTCGAAGTTGAGGCGAAACGAGCGATTGTCGAAGTTTGCCGTGCCGACGGCGGCAAAGTCTCGGTCGACGAGGGCCACCTTCTGGTGCATGAAGCCTGGCTCGTAGAGAAACACCTGGACGCCGGCACGCTCCACCTCGGGCAGGTAGGCGTAGGGAGCGTACGTGAACAGCACGCTATCGGACGTTCTCGGCATGAGCACGCGAACGTCGACGCCTCGGAGTGCCGCCAGCTGGAGCGCGCCGAGTACGCGCCCGTCCGGGATGAAGTAGGGCGTGGCGATCCAGACCCGCTCCTCGGCGCTCTCGATGGCGTGCGTGTAGAGCAGCCCACACGTCTCCAGCTTGTCCGCCGGGCCGGAGGCCAGGACCAAGGCTGTCTGGTCCGCTGGCGCGGCCACAGGCTCCCACAGGACCTCCTCGTCGAAGGTCTCGCGAGCGCCGTAGAACCAGTCACGGGCGAACGCCAGCTGGAGCCCCTGGACCACCGGTCCCTCGACGCGAAGGTGTGTGTCGCGCCAGTGGGGGAAGGCGCGGGTGTTGCCGAGGTACTCGTCGCCCACGTTGTGCCCGCCGATGAAGCCGACGCGGCCGTCGACCACCGTAACCTTGCGATGGTTGCGGAAGTTGAGACGCAGCTTGCGGAGCCAGTTGCGGGGACCTGTGAACGAGCAGACATGGACGCCTGCCTGCCTGAGGTCGCGCAGGAAGCGCCGCGACAGCTTGAGGCTCCCCACGGCGTCGTACAGGAATCGGACGCGCACACCGCGCGCTGAGGCCGCCATCAGCCGATCCTTGTAGGCGGTCCCGATCGCGTCGTCGCGCACGATGTAGAACTGCGTCAGGATATAGTCCTCCGCCTCGTCGATGGCCGCGAAGAGAGACTCGAAGGTGTCCTCCCCATCGACGAGGAGCGTGAGCCCATTGCCACGCGTGAATGGGAGCGTCGCCATCTCGCTGAACGCGCGCATCTCGCCGGCTTCCCGCTTGTGCGTCTCGCCGCTGGCGACAGCGGCCCGGTCGTCTGCCAGGAGGAACGGCTCGAGTGGCCCGTCGGCCACCCGTTCGAGTCCGTCGGCGATTCGGCTGTCGAACGTGCGGAGGGCGTCCACGTAGTCCGTGAACCTGAACCGCCCGAGGATCCAGTAGAGCGGAGCGGCCGCCAGCGGGATGGTGGCCAGGGCGAAGACCCACGCGGTGGCCCCTTGGGGCGTCCGCGCGTTCATGATCGCGTCGACGGCGGTCGCGATGCCGACGAGGTACGTCGCGGCCAGTCCCACACCTGCCAGACTGAGGTCGAGGGCTCCGAAGTCCATGGCAGCGGTATCGACTCCGCCCGGTCGCCGTTCCGGAGGCGATCGTCGCCGGTGCTCATCGCCATGCCTCCGCTGGCGCTGCGCTACCGCCAGCGGGCCATCACGCAGCCTCGTCGTCGAGAGCGTCGAGGGGCGTGACCGATGGCTGCGGCGCGTCGATGGGCAGGCACACCTGGAAGGCCGTGCGACCCGGCTCGCTTTCGACGGTCATCGTTCCCTCGTGCTGGTTGACGATGCGCTGGGCGATGTCGAGCCCGAGTCCCGTTCCCTTCCCGGGCTCTTTGGTCGTGTAGAACGGCTCGAAAATGCGCTCCTGTGCCTCGGCGGGGATCCCGTCGCCGTCGTCGATGATGTCGACGCACACCAGGGCGCCCTCGACGTGCGTGGAGATCTCTACGCGACCGCCGTCGTGAACCGCGTCTAGCGCGTTGTCCAGGAGGTTGGTCCACACCTGGTTGATCTCTCCGGGGTAGGCGCAGACCTCGGGGACGTCCTCGCCGTAGGTGCGGACGACGTGGACCGACTTGCTCTTGATCTGGTGGCCGAGCATCGTCAGCGTCTGGTCGATCCCAGCGTGGACATCGAGCCGCTGGCGCTCGGGAGCCTGGTCACGGTGGGTGTAGCCCTTGACCGAGGCCACCAGGTCCGAGATGCGGCCGGAGGCCCGCTCGATCTCGTTGAGCAGACGGTCGGCGGCGAGTCCTTTCTCGATCCACAGGATGACATCGGCGAGGGCGGCCTCGTCGACGTGCTCGGCCATGTGCGACAGCGCCTTGGTCGTGATGCCTTCGTCGGCGAGCACTTCTGCCACGATGTAGGCATGCGGGACGTCGCGGTCTTCCAACCAGTCCGCCAGCTCGTCTTCGCGCTCGCCCCGCTCGACCGTCGAGAGCGTGCCCGGTGTGGGCGCTGTGCAGGTCATGAGGGCACCACGTGCCGCCTCTACCTGATCGGGTGTGAGTCCATGCCCGGTTAGCCGTGTGACGAGGGTCGGCATCAGGTCGAGCCGCTGGCGCAGGTCCGAGACGGATCGGCGGATGGCGGCGGCCGGGTTATTGAGCTCGTGCGCCAGCCCGGCGGAGAGCTTGCCGAGGGCCATCATTTTCTCCCGCTGCACGCTGCTCCGCGACGACTCACGAACACGGTCAGTCATGCGCCCCACGAGGCGCTTGCCGACCTCCGGCATCCGAGACAGCATCTCGGGAAAGTGGTCCTTGTGGATCCGCGCGATCCGCCCGTCGGAGATGGCGATGCCTTCGCCAGCGAACGTCTCCATTCGGGAGAAGGGGAGGAGACCAGAGATCTCGCCAGCCCGGATGGTCCCGAACAGCGTGCGCTTGGAGCCTTGGAACGTAAAAATCTGGAATCCGCCCTCGACCACGGCGAACAGATGATCGGCAGAAGCGCCCCTCTCGAATGGCACGTCCCCCTCTCGGATCACCAGCTCGTCGGCGACGGAGGCGAGCCAGGCCAGGTCGTCGGTCGGCTGGTCGGCGAAGACATCGAAAACGTGAAAGTCGTCGGCAGCAATCATGGAGTCGCACGCAGGAGCGTCTGAGACGCAACGGCTGTCGAGAGGCTCCCTCGTGACATCTTCGCCATGGTCTCGCCGCACAACGCGGACGTGTGACGCAGACCCGAACGCCAGCGGCTACGTTGAAGAC
>JBCDLV010000083.1:0-11786 GCA_038744895.1 Bacteroidota bacterium
GGGACCCGCTGGCGTGATGGTGGCAATCAGCTTGGCACTGTTGCCGGACAGCGGCAGAAAGCGGATGAGTCCAATGCATCCAGTTGGGGGACCGGAGCCGCAGAACCCACTGCTGCGGGCCAACCCGGGGCTCCAGCATTCTCGGCTCTACTTTCGCATCGTTCGACCATCACGGTCGCCATGCAGGCAGATGAGTCGCGATCTGATACGCAGATCCCAGCCCCCTCCTCAAAACTGTCGCCGCAATGATCGAATTACCCGACCGCCGTAGCACGAACCCTGATGACTACGCTAACCAACGGCGCCGAGGGCGGATGAAGCAGTCGTGGAAGACTGGAGCCGAGCGTCGGCAGGACGGTAGCCAGACCGTGGCGTTCGAGGACGGGCTGACGTGGGGTAGCATCGGGCAAGTGCTCGGGTACCTGCTGGGCGACGTTGACGAAAAGCAGAAGGACGAGCTCTACGACCTAATGCTGAAAGCTTACGAGGGGAGCGACCGGGGCAAGGTGATCTAGTAGTTCGACTCCTGCCGGGTAGCCGTCCCACTCGTCGAGGCAGCCGAACTCAGTGTCGTACGCCCAGAGATCTCTCGTCCCATCGGGAACCTCCATGACAGGAGGACGGACGGTGACAGCTCGCCACGCTACGCGATCTCCACCAGCGTGATCTCGAACGTCAGGTCCTCCCCCGCCAGCTGGTGGTTGGCGTCCAGCGTCACCTCGTCGTCCGTGATCTCCGTAACAGTCACCACGACGGTGCCTCCGCCCTGCAGGCCGATCTGCATCTGGTCGCCCAGGGAGATGTCACCCTCCGGCATCTGATCCCGGCCCACGATCAGCGTCTTCTCTGGATCGGGCTCCCCGTACGCATCCTTGGCTAGGATGGTCACGGTCTTGGTCTCGCCCGGCTCCATCCCCAACACTGCCGCATCGAACCCCGGCACCACCTGCCCGACGCCAGCGGTGAACGCCAGCGGGTCTCGCCCTCGCGACGAGTCGAACTCGGTCCCGTCGCTGAGGGTGCCGATGTAGTGAACGTGGACGGTATCGCCAGACTGGACGGGCATCGGTCGGGATGGGATCTGCACCGAGCGTACGGCCGGAACCCGCTGGCGACCGTGAAGCCCCTGCGGGTGGCGGCGTCCGTATCGTCGGCTCATGGCCGAGGCCCCTGCCAACAGCGTTCACCCCCGATCCCGCGCCGCGTGGCGGGCCTGGCTCACCGACCACCACGGCCGCGACGACGGCGTCTGGCTCATCCGCTTCAAGAAGGCCACCGGGCAGCCGACGCTATCCACTGACGACGTGGTCGAGGAGGCCATCGCGTTCGGGTGGATCGACAGCGTGCCCAAGAAGCTGGACGCGGAGCGCTCGATGCTGTGGGTCTCCCCTCGCAAGGCCGGGAGCCACTGGTCCCGACTCAGCAAGGAGCGCGCAGCCCGGATGATCGACGCCGGCCTGCTGGCGCCAGCGGGCCGGGCCGCCATCGACCGCGCACAGGCTGACGGCACGTGGAGCGCACTGGACGACGTCGAAAACCTCATCGTCCCCGACGACCTCGCCGAGGCGCTGGACGCGAGGCCACCGGCACGGCGCGAGTGGGACGGATTCCCGCGATCCGTCAAGCGCGGCATCCTCGAATGGATTCTCACCGCCAAGCGTCCCTCAACGCGTTCCCGTCGGATCGACGAGGCTGCCCGGCTGGCATCCCAGGGGAAGCGAGCCAACCAGTGGCCGCGCGAGTCCTAACGCAGCGCAACGATGCCGTTGCTGATCCGTTAAGGATTCTCACCGCCTCCGAGACCCATGACGCGCGTCTACAGCAATCCCGACCCGGCCGTCGCCCACCTGGTTCGCAACGCCATCGACCAGATCGGAGTCCCCGCCATCGTCCGCAACGACGGCACCACGACGCTCATGGAGCTGCCCACCGTGGCCACCTGGGCCGAGGTCTGGGTCGCCGCTGGCGACCGGATGGCCGATGTCGAGGAGATCGTCGCGTCTGTGATCGCCGACTCCGGGACGCCAGCAGATCCGTGGAGCTGCGACGACTGCGGAGAGGTCGTCGAGGGCGAGTTCGGTGCGTGCTGGTCGTGCGGCTCGCCGGCGCCAGCGGAGGCCTAGCCGGGCATCGGCTAGAGCCACTCGGCCTCGTCGGTCAGCAGTCCGTACAGGCTGGAGTCCTTCCAGCACCCGAACGTGAACCAGCGCTCGCGGAGCCTCCCCTCGAACTGAAACCCGAGGCGTTCGAGCAGGCGGATGGAACCCAGGTTTTCGGGGTCGACATCCGCCTCGATGCGGTGGACGCCCATCGTCCTGCTGGCGAACCCGATGGCGGCGCGGACGGCCCCGCTGGCGAGGCCCGCGCCGACGCGGTCCGGCCGAAGGATGAACCCGATCTCCAGGCGCCGGTTCGGCCGGTCCCAGCTTCCCAGCGTGACCGTCCCGATGAGCTGATCGGCGTCCGGCTCGGTGACGGCCCACTGAAAGAACTCGCGGTCCCGCGTGCCTGATTCGATGCCCTCTCGGTACTCGCGGGCGGCGTCGAGATCATCGAGCGGGCCGTGGCTCCAATACCTCAGATGCTCGGCACTGCCGAAGACCGCCAGCAGGTCCGCATCGTCCTCCGGACGCACAGAGCGAAGGCGAACGTGCCCCCCGTCGATCGCAGGGAGGCCATCACGAAACGGGTCATCGTCGCGCATGACGGGCAACCTACGGCGGCGATTCCTACACGTCTCCACCCGTCCCCGAGGCGTGCGGCCCGCTGGCGTTGTTAGCCTCTGCGTCTCTTTCCAGGCACACCCGTGGACCGCGAGCCCAAGTCCAACTTCCTCCGCGAGATCATCGCCGCCGACGTCGAGGCCGGCACGTACGGCGGCCGTGTCGTCACGCGCTTCCCGCCCGAGCCCAACGGCTATCCGCACATCGGCCACGCGCAGTCGATCTGCCTCAACTTCGGGATGGCGGAGCAGTTCGGAGGCGTGACCAACCTCCGCTACGACGACACGAACCCGGAGGCAGAGAGCCAGGAGTTCGCGGACGCGCTCCTCGATGCGGTCCGCTGGCTCGGATTCGAGCCGGCCGAAGTCCGCTATGCCAGCGACTACTTCGAGCAGTTCTACGCGTGGGCGGTGCAGCTCGTGGAGAACAAGCTGGCGTACGTCGACAGCCAGGACGAGGAGGCCATCCGCGCAGGTCGAGGCACCGTCACCGAGGTCGGGACCCCGTCGCCCTACCGCGACCGTCCGCCAGCGGAGTCCGTCCGCCTTCTGGAGGAGATGCGACGCGGCGAGCACCCGGACGGCGCCCACGTGCTCCGCGCCAAGGTGGACCCGTCGCCAGCGGACGACTGGCCGGTCATGGGACATCCCAACATGAAGCTGCGAGATCCGCTGATGTACCGGATCCGCCGCGACGCCCATCACTACCGCCGCGGCGACGAGTGGGCCATCTACCCGCTCTACGACTGGGCCCACGGCCAGGGAGATGCCATCGAAGGCGTGACCCACTCGATCTGCACGCTGGAGTTCGACGTCAACCGGCCGCTGTACGACTGGTACCTCGACGCCATCGGCCTCCCGGAGCCGAGGAACCATCAGTACGAGTTCGCCCGGTTCAACCTGGAGAGCACCGTCATGAGCAAGCGGCTGCTGCGCCAGCTGGTCGAGGGCGGCCACGTGGCCGGCTGGGACGACCCGCGCATGCCGACCATCGCAGGGCTTCGGAGGCGCGGCGTCCGCCCGGAGGCGCTGCGGCGCTTCTTCGACGACTTGGGTGTGACGAAGGTCAACGGCGCCGTCGAGGTCCAGCAGCTGAACTACGCCCTGCGCGACGACCTCAACGGCATCGCACCGCGCGTGCTGGCGGTGACGGATCCGATCCTGCTCCACGTCGACGGCATCGACGAGACGACGTGGATCGACGCGCCCTACTGGCCCCACGACGTGACGCCGCCAGCGGACGCCGCGCAGACCCGGCGGCTCCCTCTCGGACCCGCGGTCTGGATCCAGCGGGACGATGTGTCTCTCGACCCGCCGAAGGGCTGGAAGCGCCTCGCACCGGGTGCGGTCGTGCGACTGCGTCACGGACCCGTCATCGAGTGCACGTCGGTCGACCAGGACGACGAAGGAGACATCACGACCGTCCATGCCCGGTTGGCGGACGATGCCAAACCACAGGGCGTCATCCACTGGGTCGACGCAGAGCACGGCCTTCCAGCGTCGTTCCGGATGTACGACCGGCTGTTCACCGTCCCCGACCCCGCTGGCGCCGACGACTTCATCGCCGTCATCAACCCGGACTCGCTGGTCGAGGAGACAGGCTGGATCGAGCCGAGCGTGACCGGAGACGCGGCGGACACGCGGTACCAGTTCGAGCGCGTCGGCTACTTCTGGCGCGACCCGGAGGACAGCCTCCCGGGCGCTCTCGTGTTCAACCGCATCGTGGCGTTGCGAGACAGCTGGGCTAAGCAGACGTCTGCCGCCGCTCCCGCACCTCCGAAGCTGAAAACGCCCTCGGCGCCCGTGGGACCGCGGGACCCCGCCGCGGGACTCGACGATCGCCAGCGGGAGACGTACGCCGCCCTGACCGACCGAGGCGTGGGCGAGGAGGAGGCTGCCGTCCTCGCTGCCGAGGTCGATCTGCGCCAGCTGTTCGAAGAAGTCGCGGCCTCCGCTGACGCCGTCCGCGAGTCTGGCGTGCTCATCGTTCAGGAGCTCCGTCCGGCACTCGGCGACCGCCCGCTGGCGGACTCCAAGGCGACGCCCTCTGCGTTGGCCGACGTGCTCGCGATGGTGTCGGACGGAACGCTCACGCGGAACGCAGCCTCGGACGTGGTCCGCGCCCTCATCGACGATGGCGGCGATGCATCCGACATCGTCGAGGTACGCGGCCTCGCCGCCGTCCGAAGCGAAGACGCCCTGGCGCCAGCGGTCGACGCGGCGTTGGCCGACAACCCCGAGGAAGTCGAGCGCTACCGAAGCGGCGAGAAACGGCTCTTCGGATTCTTCGTCGGCCAGACGATGCGTCGCGCCGGCAAAGGGGCGGATCCCAAAGCCGTTCAGTCGCTTCTTCGGGACCGCCTCGACGGCTGAGGGCCTCCCCGAAACGTGGGCGGGGCGAGGAGGTCGAGGGAGGACGTACGGCGCGAGCGTGCGAAACAGTCGATGCGCAAGCGTCGGCGATACCGCGCGATGGCGCGCACTATCTGCGTAGGTGCCCGACGCGACCTCAGATAGGTCCTATAGGTCTCCTACGCACATCGCCACGATTCCGGCACCCGCTGGCGGACGTGCGGCCAGCCAGCCCACAACCTGGGCGACCTCTTCGGGTTCGTCGATGTCGAGGGTCCAGTCCTCGTCGTCCAGGAGCGCCTGGTGGACCCTCGCCGCTTCTGGGCACATGGACGCCAGCCGGTCTGGGCTCGCATAGCTGAGTGTCGGCGTCGGGAACGAATCGCCAGCAGGGATCGGAAGCGTGTCGGGCCGCTCGCCTGACAGCTCCTCCAGGAAGGCCGTGACGGCTGCAAACGGTGTTTCTCGAAGGACCTCGGTGACATCGTCGAGGATGGTAAACGGATACAACGTGTCTGGGTCAGGTGGCCTCCCCACCGACAGCGCCGTCGCGACCCACGCACGAGCACACGTCACAACCGGAGCGGACGCCGCCGTAGACCTATCCTCGACCAATCGAATGGCTGCCTCGCGGACGTGCCTGGCACCAACAGGCGCTAACGCGTCCGCCAGCGGTCCCTCGGGCTCCAGCTGGCGGACGGCCTGTACGATCCGGGCGTCGTCGCTCCCCGCAGCCTGCGCCAGCAGGTCGTGCGGGACGTACAGGGCCGACGCCCGGAACTCGGACACCTGCTAGAGGGCGCCTCGCAGCTTCTCGGCTTGGACGACGCGCCCGATCGCCAGGGCGAAGGCCGCCTCGCGCATGGACGACCCCAGCGACTCCATCTTGTCGAGTACGTCGTGGTACGCCTTGAGGAGGATCCGCTCCAGTCGCTCATTGACGTCGGCCTCGCTCCAGCGGTACTGCTGGAAGTTCTGGCTCCACTCGAAGTAGCTCACGATGACGCCGCCCGCGTTGGCCAGGATGTCCGGAACCACGAGCACCCCGCGGTCCTGGAGCGATGCATCGGCCTCTGGCGTAACGGGCAGGTTCGCACCCTCGACGATCAGTCGCGCCTGGATCGAGTCGACGTTGCCGGGGTGAATGGCACTCTCGATCGCCGCAGGAACGAGCACGTCGCAGTCCAGCGCCATGAGCTCATCGGCCGTGATCTCGTCGGCACCTTCGTAGCCGCGAAGCGTGTACCGGCCAGCGTCCGAGCGGGCGTACTCGGACATGGCCTCGACATCGAGACCATCTGGATTGTAAAACGCACTCGTGTGATCGCTGACGGCAACGATGGTCGCGCCCCGCTCCGCCAGCAGGAGCGCTGCATTCATCCCCACGTTGCCGAATCCCTGCACGACGACTCGGAGGTCCGCTGGCGCCATGTTGAGGTGGTCCTTGGCCGCCTCGATGGTCATCAGCATGACGCCGCGGCCGGTGGCCTGGGCGCGCCCAGGGGATCCGCCGAGTTCGAGAGGCTTGCCCGTGACGACGGCCGGGTTGTAGCCGTGCTGCCGGCCGTACTGGTCCACGATCCACGCCATCGTCTGGGCATTGGTCCCCATGTCCGGCGCAGGCACGTCTCGGTTGGGACCGAGGATGAGGTGAATGCGGCTCACGTAACGGCGCGTAACGTGCTCCAACTCGCGCGGCGTCAGGCGGGGCGGGTCCACGTTGACCCCACCCTTTCCGCCACCGAACGGGATGTCGACGAGCGCGGTCTTGTAGGTCATCGTCTCCGCCAGCGCGCGGACCTCTTGCTCGTCCACGAGCGACGAGAACCGGATGCCGCCCTTGAAAGGCCCTCGGGCACCGTTGTGCTGAACGCGGTAGCCCTCGTACGTGGTAAACGTGCCATCCTCGTGATAGAGTGGCACCTCGACCTTCATCTCGCGGAACGGCGTCCGGATCATGGTACGCCACTCGGGCGAGAGGTCGAGCAGGTCGGCTGCACGTGTGAAGTTGCCGGTAGCGATCTCGTAGGCCGAGACCTCTGGAAGGGCGGACATGGGCTGGAGAGGAGGCGAGGGAGAGTGGGTCGCGCCCGAAGATCGGAACCGCTTCCGATCTGTACCAGACTTGTTTTCAGATTCGCTACGTGTCACCGCGCCGAGGCCGTCGGGTCCGCTGGCGCCACGCTACGCGAAGCAATCCCGCGACACGTCCAAAGCAGCCGGCTACCGCAACGGTCATGCGCCAGGCGTGCCTCACCCACCGCCAGCGGGTAGGACGTACCCCCGGCCCGCTGGCGGTCGCCGAGGTCGCTGGCACGCCACCCCCGGGCCAGACGCAAGGGTCACATACGGGCCCACACACGGACGCTCTTCGGACCGAGGCGGACCTGCCCGACTGGACCCGCTGGCGCCAGCCCGTCCGCATCGGCCCGCCCCTGCTCGGCGTCGGAGTCGGCGATCAATCGCCAGCTGGCGCCGAGGCCGCTGGGCGGTGACGCGGTCACCGGGGACTCCCCCACGTTCATCATCACCAGGATCTGGTCGTCGATGACGTAGCCCAAGAAGCCGGGATCGCGGTCCCGGAGAATCGGGCGCACATAGCCGTCGGGGACGGCGTCTCCGGTCCGCAGCGACTCGCCAGCGGGGCCGAGCCGGAACGCGATCAGTTGCTGCCACCAGTCGAACATGGCGGCGTGGTCCACGGGGCCTTCCGCATTGCCGACCGTCTCCCAGACGAAGGCGTTTGCCGTGCGCAGGTTGTAAGTGTCGCCGCGCCCTTTGATGTAGATCGGGGCGATGGACATCTCGGTCCGCTCCCACTCGCCGCCGATGTCCTCCGCCAGCGGGGCCACGCCCTTCGAGCGGGCGATCTCGGTGCCGCCATGCATCACGATGGGACCCAGAGACGTCATGAGGAGAACGGACCCGATGCGCATCTCCGCAGCGCGGACGCCCTCGCGGCCGTCCCAGCGGCAGTCTCCGGTCCGGCAGCTGGCGAAGCGATCGGCGAGCGCCCAGTTGTCGTGGATGTCGAGGTACCCGATCCCCGCGTTCGGCGTCGGCTCCTCGGGGTAGTCGTTGGCGACACCGGCCAGCGCGTCGTCGCGGACGGTCACGTCGCCGCCGGAGAAGCCCCGGCTGGCCGCCGCTGGCGTCGGGTCGTCGAGCGGGGATCCCTTCCAGGCGTTGCGGCTGTCGTCTTGGAAGAACGTGATCGGCGAGTCCACCTTGTACCAGTCCCAGTCGGGGTTGGCCTCGTAGTCCGGGTCATTGGATCCGATCCAGGGCTCGCCGTAGATCAGCACGTCCTCTCCGAGCTCCGACTGGAGCCAACGGAGGGTTTGCTCGTCTGTCTGGCCCGCCAGGTCGATGCGGAACCCGTCCACGCCGAACACCTCGACGTAGTGACGGAGCTGGTCGAGGAGCCAGCGCTGGGTGTACGGCCGGTTCTCGGACTTGACCTCGTTGCCGAAGGCCCCGATGTGGTTGCCGTCGTCGTCGAGACGGTAGTAGTACCACTTGTCGATCCCGTTGAACGTCAGCAGTTGCTCGACGCCCTCCATGTTCTCGCCGGTGTGGTTGAACACCACGTCCACGATCACCGCCATGCCACGGGCGTGGAAGGCGTCCACGAGATCGCGGAACCGCTGGCGCTCACGTCCAGGCTCATCGCCAGCGGAGCGGAACCGCGACTCGACGGCGAGAGCGTGCGTGGTGCGATAGCCCCACTGGTAGTTCTCGGTCGCCACGCCCTGCTCGATCATGAACGGGTCGTCGCCGAACGCGGCGCCCCACGCAGCATCCGGGTAATGCAGGTACTCCTGGACAGGCATCAGGTGAACCACGTTGACGCCCAGCTCCTCCAGGTAGTCGATGCCGATGGGCTCGCCGCTCGTGTTCGTGAGTCCTGGCATGGCAAACGACTCCAGCGGACCGACGTCGCTGCCAACGGGCAACTCGTCGGTGAAGTCCTGGAGGTGAACCTCATAGGCGATCACGTCCTCCATAGCAGGCCGCCCGCCCGCCACCGGCTGCGGAGGATCGAAGGAGTCGTGCCAGATGCGAGCGCGGCCCCACGAGTCGTCGGAGACGAGCGCATATGGGTCGGATACGGTCTCGCCCGTCTGGTTGGTGAATGCCGACCCTGGCCCGTCTGGGCCGAAGACGGAGAAGTCGTACCACGCGCCGACCACGTTCGAGGCGTAGCCCGTCCACACGCCATCCGTGCCCGACTGCATGGGCAGCGTCAGAAAAGCGTCGCCAGCGGTGTCCTGGTACAGGTGCACGTGAACCGAGTCGGCACGAGGGGCAAAGAGTCGGAACGTGATGTGCGGATACCGCAAGGGAATCCGACCGGCCGTCCCAGCGGGCACCGGTTGCGGCATCGCGACCGTCGCGCCGAGCGGCTCGCTGCCCGCGAGGTCTCGCCAGAGTCCATCGAACCGAGCGCGGCCGCGGACCGTCCCGCTGGCGGTCTCGACCTCGACGTAGTGGACCTGGTTGGGCTCCAGCCGAGCGCCGCGGGCACCGTCGGTCGTGAGAACAGCCGTCGCGGCACCATTCGGGATCACGGTTCCCACGGGAACCTCCGCTCCATCCCAGCGGACGATTGAGTACGCCGATGGGTCGGTTGGCCTCGGCATTCCCTCGAACTGGACCCAGATCGTCTCATCGCTCCTCAGCTCCGCCACCATCCGGACCGCGATCTCGCCGAATCGGTACGTCAGGTTGCCACCCGTGACGGTCACGGCGCCAGCAGGGGGGTCGAGCCACCGCCCATCCGCGCGGAACTTGAAGGGCGAGGCCGGTCCCAGCCCGGCGTCCTCGGCATCGACCGTGAGCGTCCAGATGCCGCCGGCACCCGGCGCCAGCTGCCACGCCGACTCGGAATCGTTGGTGCTCCACGCACGGAACGCGCCCGTCACGACCACCCGATCCGGCGCGTCGAGTCCGTACACCGCAGGGTCGAAGACGAAGGTCACCTGGCCTTCCTGCTCGGCGTAGCCTCGGATCCGGTCGGCGTCCGACACGGCCTGGGCTGCCGCTGGCGGAAACCCGATGAGCATGACGAGGGCCGCCAGCAGGACGGCAGAGCAGACAGTGGATCGCATGGCAACTGAGAGCGGACGACGCAAAAAGTAAGCGCTTTCATCGCTATGCTCCGCAGCCGCGTCTGGTACCAACGTCCCGTTCGAGACGAGGCATACAGGAATGCCCCTCCTGTCTCGTTGGGCACGATCACCTCGGGGACTCACCCACCCCAGCCGATGACTTACCTCACACGACCGACCACGCTCGTCGCAGCCCTCGCGATTCTGTTCGCCGGCTGCCAGTCCGCCACCGAATCCAGCGACGCTGGCGATTTTGCCAGCATCGAATCGGAGTCCATGCCCATGGGGGCGCCAACGGCCCAGATGTCCGACGTGTCGAGGACGGCACAGGCCACGCTCGACGTAACGGAGCCAGCCGGCACCGCGGATCGCCAGTTGATCCGAACGGGAGACGTCCGCATTCGAGCGCAGGACCATGCCGAGGCCGTCGCCCAGGCGCGCCAGCTGGCGGACTCCGCTGGCGGCTTCATCGGCGAAGAGAGCAGCCAGCGCTACGCGGATCGCGTCGAGACGACGCTGTCGATTCGCGTGCCCTCGCAGCGATTCGACACCCTGCTCACCGCCGTTTCCGAGATCGAAGGGGATCTGGTTTCCCGGAACGTCTCCGTGGACGATGTGACGCGCCAGGTGGCCGACGTGACGGCACGCCTCGGCGCCAAGCGCGCAGCAGAGGAGCAGTACTTGGAGTTGATGGAGCGGTCTGGATCCATCGAGGACGTCCTGGCCGTGCAGACGCGGCTGCAGCAGGTGCGCGAGGAGATCGAGTCCGCCGAGGCACAGCTTCGTGCGCTCCGAGATCAGGTATCGCTCTCGACACTCACCGTGACACTCTTCGAGGCCTCCGCGGCGGGGATTACCTCGGGGCCGAGGTTCGTGGCGCGCGTGGGGTCAGCCTTGTCCGAGGGCTGGGACGGGCTTCTCGAACTCACGCTCGGGCTGCTCACGATCTGGCCGCTCGTACTCGTCACGGTGCTCGTTGTCTGGCTCATCGTGCGGCGACGACGCCAGAAGCGAATCGCCAACACGCCAGCCGCCAGCGAATGGGCGCCGTAGTCCGGGCCTGACCACGCCCGCCAACGGAACGCGCCCCGTTGGCGCACACCTCCGCCAGCAGCGGCTGTTGGGTTGATGCGCGGTCAGGCGCCGCCCGCTGGCGATCAGTAGAGCACGCGGGCGCGGATCGTCCCCTCGACCTGTCGCAGGGCGTCGAGGGCGCCGTCGGACGTTTCGCGGTCGACGTCCGTGACCACGTACCCGAGATGATTCCGCGTTTGCAGGTACTGGGCGTCGACGTTTACCCCAAGGTCGGAGAACACGCGGTTGACCGCCGCCATGACCCCCGGCACATTGCGGTGCACGTGGAGAAGTCGGTGCCCGTCAGGGTGTGGCGGGAGGACCACCTCGGGGAAGTTGACGGAGGTCTCCGTGCTTCCGTTGTCGCTGTAGCGGACCAGCTTGCCCGCCACCTCGCTCCCGATGTTCTCCTGCGCCTCGATCGTGGAGCCTCCGACGTGGGGCGTCAGGAGCGCTCGGTCGATCCCCTGGAGGGGCGACGAGAACGGATCCGCGTTCGACTTGGGCTCGCTCGGATAGACATCCAC
>JBCDLV010000084.1:0-11743 GCA_038744895.1 Bacteroidota bacterium
GCGGAGTACCTGGACCGCGTGCCAACGGGCAACCGCGACGGCCTCGACGGCGGCGTGCTGTACTACGACGGCCAGTTCGACGACGCCCGGCTGGCGCTGGCGCTGGCGCGGACGGCCGCGGACCTCGGGGCGGTCGTGCTCAACCACACGGCGTGCGTCGGGTTCGAGAAAACCGGTGGCCACATCGACGGCGTCCGCGTGCTGGACCAGGAGGATGGCGCGGAGCAGACGGTCCGCGCCCGGGTCGTGGTCAACGCGACGGGCGTGTGGGCCGACCGCGTCCGGCGGCTCGACCAGCCGTCGGTGGCACAGATGCTGGAGCCGAGCCGCGGCGCGCACATCGTGCTGGACCGGTCGTTTCTCCCAGGCGACACCGCCGTGATGGTCCCCAAGACCGACGACGGGCGCGTCCTCTTCGCGATCCCGTGGCTCGGCAAGACCGTCATCGGGACGACGGACGTGGCCGTCGAGGCGCCCGACTACGAGCCGCAGCCTGGCCAGGATGAGGTCGACTACATCCTGGAGCATGCCGGCCGCTACCTCACGCCAGCTCCCACGCGTGCCGATGTCCGTGCCGTATGGGCCGGGCTCCGTCCGCTCATCTCCGATCCCGACGCCGAAGGCACGGCGGCGCTCTCGCGCGAGCACGTCGTCAGCGTCTCGCCGTCGCACCTGGTGACAGTCACCGGCGGCAAGTGGACCACCTACCGCGTCATGGCCGAGGACGCCATCGACCACGCCGCCCGCACCGGTGGCCTCCGCGAGCGCCCTGCGGACACCGCCGACCTCCGCTTGCGTGGGTGGGTCCCGGACGCCCACCTCGAACCGGACGCGCCGTTCGGGGCCTACGGCGCCGATGCCGAGGCGCTCCGCCAACTCGTCGAGGACGATCCGAGCCTCGGCGATCCGATCCACGAGCGCCTGCCCACCGTGACGGCCGCCGAGATCGTGTACGCGGCTCGCGAGGAGCAGGCCCGGACGCCAGCGGATGCGCTCGCGCGTCGCACGCGGGGCCTCTTCCTGGATACGGCCGCCTCCGCCGAGGTCGCCGACCGGGTGTCCGCGCTCGTCGCCCGAGAGACCGGCCGCGACGAGGCGTGGGCCCAGGAGCAGGCCGAGGCCGTCCGCCAGCTGGCGGCGGGGGAGGTGGCGTGAGCCAAGCCGTCCCGATCGTCGCCGAGGTCGAGCGCCAGCTGGCGTCGGTGGTGACCGCACAGGGGGCCACGCCCGACGAGGTCGCGTCCCTGACGCGGCTGTGGCACGACACCGCCGCAGCCCTCGACGTATCGCAGACGAAGAAGCCCGGCACGTGGGCCGCGGCCGTCTACTACGCCTACCTCCGCATCCGCTTCGACGGCGCCACACGGGCCGAGGCGGCCGGCCTGTTCGGGGTCTCCGTCCAGTCCGTGACGGCCAAGTTCGGACAGATCGACGCGACGCTCCAGCTCGAAGCCTACGACGCGCGCTACACGCCAGCAGAGGAGCGCCCCGAGATCGTCCACGTGCTCGACGAGGTCCTGCGGCCGTTCCAGCTGGCGCACGAGCGGTCGAGCCACCACCGGCCGGAAGTCGAGGCCAGCGAGGTCTGCGGATGCTTCTACTGCCTCGCCACGTTCGCGCCCTCCGCCATCGACGAGTGGATCGATGAGGGCGACGGCGGTGAGACGGCCCTCTGCCCGAAGTGCGGCATCGACGCCGTGCTCGGGTCCGCCAGCGGGCTCGCCCTCACGCCCGGCTTCCTGCGCCAGATGCACGAGGTCTGGTTCTGACGCCGATCCACCTCCTCCAGCACGGCGAGTACGACGCCCATTTCGAGGCCCGCGTCGACGCCAGCGGGCGGTTCGTCGTGGACGGCGGTAGCTACGTCACGCGCGGCCGCCGCGAGGGGCGCCTGGGGCTCCGCCAGCGGGCGGTGCTGTCCCGGCTGGCGGACGCGGTGGACCTGGAGGCACAGCACCTGGCCGAGGGGAGCCACCGCTCGACGCTTCGGGTCGGAGAGAAGCAGGTGGCCTGGGCCGGCCCTCCGCCGACGCCGGCGCTGCGGGCCCTGGTAGGAGCCCTCGCCCGTCTGGGCGCGCCAGTCTAGGCTCTGTCTGGAAACTCCACCATGGCCTGCGGACGGCTCCAGAACCCGCTTCCAGCGTCGCGCTCCTTGCTATCGGCCTCTGATGCTCGTTCTCGGCCCCATTCTGGATTCCCAGACCGAGCCTAGCTTGTGGAAGCGTTTACATCCCTCCATGATGGTCCGCCTTCTTCTCGCTGTTGTCGCCGGCGTCGCCGTTCTGGCACTCGCCCTGGTCACCGTCGGAACCCCCGACACAGCACAGGCCGCGGCGGCCCTGGCCGAGACCTACGACGTCACGTCTCCCGACGGCCGAACCACGGTGACCGTCGACGTGGGCCGCCAGCTGGCGTATGCCGTGCGCTACGACGGACGGCCCATCGTGGAGCCGTCGCGGCTGGGCGTGGTGCTCGCAGGGAGCGACACGCTGGGCATCGAGATGGAGGTGCTCGACACCGAGCGCGCGACGCACGATGAGACGTGGACGCAGCCGTGGGGCGAGGTGGCCGAGGTCCGCGACCACCACAACGCGCTCACGCTCCAGCTGGCGGAGACCGCTGGCGAGCGGCGGCGCATGAACGTGGAGATCCGCGTGTTCGACGGTGGGATCGGCGTCCGGTACGTGTGGCCCGAGCAGGACGGCCTCGGCACGTTCGAGATCATGGACGAGCTGACCGAGTTCCGCATCGCCGACGACCCGACTACCTGGTTCATCCGCGCCTACGAGGAGAACCGCTACGAGTACCTCTACGAGCGGATGCCGCTCTCGCGGACGGGCCACGTGCTCCACACGCCGGTCACGATGGGCTACGGCGACGTGGACGGCGACGCCAGCGGACCCTACGTGGCGGTCCACGAAGCCGCCCTGGTCGACTACGCGGCCATGTCGCTCCGCCGCGTCGGTCCGACGGCGTTTCAGGCCGATCTCGCCCCGTGGTCCACGGGCGTGCGGGTCTACGCCGAAGCGCCACACCGCTCGCCGTGGCGCGTGCTCCTCATCGGCGACGAGCCGGGCGACCTGGTCACCAACTACACGGTCCTCAACCTCAACGAGCCCAACGCCCTCGGCGACGTCTCGTGGGCGGAGCCGGGCAAGTACATCGGCATCTGGTGGTCGCTCCACCTCGGCGAGGAGACCTGGGGCAGCGGAGACCGCCACGGCGCGACGACGGAGAACACGCGACGCTACATCGACTTCGCCGCCGAGCACGGCTTCAGCGGCGTCCTCGTGGAAGGCTGGAACACGGGCTGGGACGGTAACTGGATCGAGAATGGCAACCTCTTCAGCTTCACCAATCCCTACCCGGACTACGACTTCGAGGCCCTCGCCGGCTATGCCCGCCAGCGGGGGACGCGCCTCATCGGCCACCACGAGACGAGCGGCAACGTGCCCAACTACGAGCGCCAGCTGGCGTCCGCGCTGGACCTCATGGCGGAGCGCGGCGTGCGCGCCATCAAGACGGGCTACGTCAACTTCGGCATGAACTACCCGCGGACCACCGGGCCGGGCGTCGCGCCAGGCGACACCGTCATGGAGTACAACACGGGCCAGTTCATGGTGCGCCACCTCCAGCACACTGTCGAGGAGGCCGCTCGGCGCCAGATCAGCCTCAACATCCACGAGCCCGTCAAGGCCACCGGGCTCCGGCGGACCTACCCCAACCTGATGACGCGCGAGGGCGCCCGCGGCCAGGAGTACAACGCCTGGAGCGAGGGGAACGGGCCGGGCCACGTCCCGACGCTCGTGTTCACGCGGATGCTGTCCGGACCGATGGACTTCACGCCGGGCATCTTCGACATCGACGCCGTCCGCGACGACGGCCGGCAGATCAACGTGCCCACCACGCTCGCCGGCCAGCTAGCGCTGTACGTGGTGCTCTACAGCCCGCTCCAGATGGCCGCCGACCTGCCGGAGAACTACGAGCCTCACATGGATGCCTTCCAGTTCATCAAGGACGTCCCGGCTGACTGGGCCGATACCCGCGTGCTGGAGGCTCGCATCGGCCGCTTCGTGACCATCGCTCGGCAGGACCGTGCCTCCGACGACTGGTACCTCGGCGCCAAGACCGACGGTCAGAGCCGGACGATGGACATCGCGCTCGACTTCCTCGACGCCGGCCGTACCTACACGGCCACCCTCTACCGCGACGCCGACGACGCCCACTGGGAGACGAACGCGACGGTCTACGCCATCGAGACGCGCGAGGTCACGGCGGCCGACCGGCTGGCGGTCCCGCTGGCGCCCGGCGGCGGGCTGGCCGTCCGGTTCGAGGCGCAGTAGCCGCCGGCGCCCGCCCGCAGCTAGCCAGTCGCGTGCGCGACGGCCCGCTCGGCCTGCGCCACGTGGCGGAGCGCGTGGAGGCCCGAGAGCTGGAGCGCGGCCCCAAGCGGGAGCCGGAGGAGCGGCCCGAACGGGTAGCGCACCTTGATCCGTCGGAGGTCGAGCCCCTCCGCCCGCCTGCATGCGGCGATGTACCGGGCCACGTAGCCGTCGAACGCGACGAGGGCTGCAGCCGGGTCGAGGTCGGGTGCGCCGCCTTTTGCGGCCGGGTTGAGCGCTTGGGGCGTCTTGAGCGCCGGGCCGCTGCCCTCCATCCCGCTGATCATCTTGCGCATCACGAACCCGTACGCGAACGGCCCCTCCGCGCGCCGTGCGTCCGCCGCGACGGCGGGCTCGATGACACCCAGGTAGCCCTCGGCGACGCGGTTGAGGTGCTCGACGCACTCGGCCGCCGACCAGGCGCCGGGCGCCGGCCTCACGACGAGGGCGCCGCCAGCAGCACCGTCCGCCAGTGCGTGGATGCGTGCCTGCGACTGGATGTGGAGGTTGGCGTAGTCCTGGGCCTGGGTCGGCATCGGTTCGGGAAGGGCAGCACCCGATAGCTTAGGAGCGACCGCCCCATCCGTCCATTCGCATCTGCCCGCGTGACCGATCCTGCCCCGAGTGAGCGGCCTCAGCCGCGGAAACGCCCGCAGCAGACGCGCAGCCGGATCACCGTGGACGCCGTTCTCGAAGCGGCCGCTCAGGTTCTGGAGGCCGAGGGCTACGACGCCCTCACGACCACGCGCGTCGCCGAGCGGGCTGGCGTCTCGGTCGGGACGCTCTACCAGTACTTCCCCGACAAGGCAGCCGTCGTGGCCGGGCTCGTCGAGGCCCGGCTCGGGCGCGAGGTCCGGGCCGTCCAGGCCGCGTTCGCCGAGGCCGAGGCGCTGCCGCTCGGGGAGGCCGCCGACCGCGTGGTCGGGACGTTCGTGGGCCTGTTCGAGCCCGGCCCGAAGCAGTCCGCGGCCGTCCTGCACGGGGCGCTCCGGGTCCGCTGGCGCCCGCTGATCGACGACCTCCTGGACGGTGCCGTCGAGGCCGTCGCAGGTCGCCTGTCCGACCGTGGCCATTCGCGAGACGACGCCCTCACGGCCCACGTCGCCGTGCACGCCGTGGTCGGCATAACCGTCCGGGCGCTCGTGGACCGTCCGGCCGACGTGGCCTCTGGGGCGGTCCGGCGGGAGGCCCAGGCCGTCGTGCGGCGGTACCTCGCAGGCGAGGCGTGAGCCGCGTGATACCAAGCCCGGATGGAGTGTTCGGGTATGGGATGTGTGAGTAGGGTGCTCATCCACTCCCATAACCCCATACTTCCATGTCCGGAGGCGACTCGTACCGGAGCAGACCAATCGGATTTGGTATGAGACGAGGAGGCGGAGGAGAAGAGGTCCGTGCCGCCTCTTCTCATCCCCTCGTGAACCGGGCCGCACGAGAGATGTCCGAGGACGACAAGCTGGCCGTGTGACTCGACAGGACAGGCACATCCGGCGCCCGACGCCAGCGGGTTCCGCCAACGCCCGCTGGCGAGGGAAAAGCAGGAGATCGGGTGCCAGCGGGAAGCTCCGCCAGAAGGCCGCGCCAGAAGGGGAGACTCCCCACGACGGGCGTGCGTAGTGTCGGGAGCGCGAGCCCGTACCCACCGTGCCGGTCGGGGATCTCCCGTCCTGCGCGTCGCAGGGAACCCCGTGGTGCTCCGCGAAGAACCCTGACCGCCCCCTAGGTTCTCACCCTGACCTACCTCCAGTTCCACTTCGTGTTCACGCTGCCGGTGGTGGCTGCCCTCGCGCTGCTCCAGCGGCGCACGCGCGAGCCGTGGTGGCCGCTCGGGCTGCTGGTGCTGGTCGCGTTCACGTACACGACGCCGTGGGACAACTACCTCGTCCAGAACGAGGTGTGGACGTACCCACCTGGGGCGGTCCTCTTCACGATCGGGTACGTGCCTGTCGAGGAGTACGCCTTCTTCATCATCCAGACCGTCATGACGGGCCTGCTGATGCGGCTGCTCCAAGCGTGGCGGCCCGCCGATACGCCTCCCACGCCCAATCCGACGGCCCGCATCGTGGGGACGGCGTTGTTCGCATCGCTGTCCGTGATGGGGTGGGTGATGGTCGCGGTCGCCGGGCAGTGGCTCTACCTCGGCCTGATCCTCGGGTGGGCCTGTCCCATCCTGACTTTGATGTGGAGCCTCGGCGGCCATGTCCTACTGTCGCGGTGGCGCGTGCTGGCGTGGGGCATCGTCCCGATGACGCTGTACCTGTGGGCGGCCGACTGGTACGCGATTACCCAGGCCGGCATCTGGGACATCACCGATGCCACGCGGACGGGTGTGGAGCTCGCCGGACTGCCGGTTGAGGAAGCCCTTTTCTTCCTGGTCACCAACATGATGGTAGCCCAGGGACTGGTGATGCTGGAGCGGCCCGCCATCGTGGAGACGGTGGGGCGCTTGACCGGCCAGCGGCCACAGGTCGCGTGACGTTCCCGTTCGCGTGGCGCCGCGGCGGGCTGGCGCTCGCCTGGGGTGGCGTCGCCGTGTCGCTCGCGCTGGCCCCACTGCTGGCGGGTGCCCCCGTGTGGGTGCTCGTGGCGCCGTGGCTCCTGAGCGCGGTCGCGCTGGGCCTGCCGCATGGCGCGGCCGATCCCGTGGTGCCGCTGTCGATGCGCGGTGAGCGGTGGCGCGTGTCTCCGATCGCGGTCTTCTCGGTCGTGTACATCGCTCTCGGGGCGGTCGTGCTGGCGGTGTGGTGGATGGTCCCCGTGGTCGCGGCCACCGGGTTCGTCGTGCTGACGTGGGCGCACTGGGGCCAAGGCGACGTCTACGCCCTCCGCGCGCTCGGGTGGGACGGCCACCTGGCCAGCCCGGCGCACCGCGCGCTGGCCGGCGTCGTGCGCGGCGGCCTGCCGATGGTGGTCCCGCTGGCGGCGCACCCCGAGGTCTATGCCGACATCGTCGCGGCGATGGCCGCGGCCTTCCGACCCGACCAGGCCGAGGCGGCGCGCGCGTTCATCCTGAGCCTTCCCGGCGACGCCGTCTGGGGTGTGCTGGCGGCGGTCGGCGCGGCGTACGCGGTGTGGGGCGTTGCGACGGCGTCGCGCCGTGGTGCCTGGCGCTCCCTAGGGCTCGACCTGGGGGAGGTCGTCGCGCTGGCGGCCTTCTTCGCGCTGTTGCCGCCGCTCTGGAGCGTCGGCATTTACTTCTGCCTGTGGCATGCGGTGCGCCACCTCCAGCGGCTCGGGCCGATCGTGGCCGACGGCTCGGCCCGCCGGCTGGCGCTCGTGGCGACGCCCGCGACGCTGGGTGCCATCGTGCTGATGGTGCTCATCTTCGGCGGCACGCTGACCGAGCCCGTCGGCGGCGTCGGGGCGTACCTCGCAGGCATCGCCGCGCTGACCGTCCCCCACGTGGCCGTGGTGACGTGGATGGACGCGCGCCAGCGGGTCTGGACGGCGCCGTAGCACAGGGCCCGCTGGCGGCCGCCGCGCGCCAGCGGGGAGGGGCGCCAGCAGGGGAGAGGACGCCCCCGAGGCGGCTACGGCATCGTCAGGCCGCCGTCGACGGCGAGCGACTGGCCCGTCACCGCGTCCGACATGGGCGAGGCGAAGAAGACGACGGCCTCGGCGAATTCCTCGGGCGTGACTGTCTGGCGCAGCGGCGTGCCCTGGGCCACGAACTCGAACACCTCGGGCGTGGTGACCGCGCTGGCGTCGGTCGTCTGGAGCAGGCCGCCGGCCACCAGGTTGACGCGCACGCCGTCCGGCCCGAGCTCGGCGGCCATCGTCCGCGTGAGGCCGATGAGCGCCGCCTTGGCGGCCGTGTAGTCGTGGTAGGTCACGACGGGGTTGTAGACGAGGTTGGTCGAGATGTTGACCACCTTGCCGTAGCCCTGCTGGCGGAACGTCGGCAGCGCAGCCCGGACCGTGTTGAGCGCGCCCCCCAGCGCGCCGTCGAGCTGGGCCTGGACGTGGTCCCAGGTGAGTGTGTCGAGGCTCGTGTAGGGCGCCCCAGGGTCGAAGGCGTACGTCGGCAGCGCGTTGTTGACGATCACGTCCAGCCTCCCGTAGCGCTCGACGACGGCCTCCACCATCTGGCGCACGGCCTCGGCGTCGGTGACGTCGGCCTGGTGAGCGAAGGCGCGTCCGGGGCCGGCGTTGAGGTCGGCCGCGACCGCCTCGGCCTTGTCGGCGCTCTGGAGATAGTTGACACACACAGAGGCGCCGCGAGACCCGAGCGCGCGGGCGATGGCGGCGCCGGCGCCGCGGCTGGCGCCCGTGACGAGGGCGACGGTATCGGTGAGAGGCATGGGACTGGGGACGAGCGCCCGCACCCACGCGGAGACCGCCAGCGCACCGGCGCCGGGGAAGCCTCCCTCCGCCGGTGCGAGCCGGATCAGGTTCCAAGGGACTCTCTCAGCCGCGCCTGCTGGCGCCGGCACCCCTGGCTTCGTCCCGGAAGCTAGCACGGGCCCGCTGGCGAAGGACGGACGCCAGCGGGATGCCCGCCCGGAGCCTCGCCCGCGCGACGAGATCGACCGTTGCAGCTGGGTCTGCCAGCGGCGCGGCTACCGCGCGAACGGTGCCTCGAAGGTCTCTGGCGGCAAGCCGTAGTGCTCGCGGAGCCGGAGGTACTCGGCCTCCAGGTCGGTCTGGATGTCTGCGTAGCCAGGGTCGCCGTACATGTTGCGGACTTCGTGCGGGTCGGCGATGAGGTCGTACAGCTCCCACGCGTCGTCGGTGTAGAAGTGGACCAGCTTGAACACGTCCGTCCGCACGCCCGCGTGCCGGGCCACGCGGTGGATGCCGTGGTCGTAGTAGTGGTAGTACACCGACTGGCGCCAGTCGGTCGGGGCGACGCCGTCGAGGAGCGGCGCCAGCGACCGTCCCTGCATCCGCGCCAGCGGGGCGACGCCGGCCAGTTCCAGGAAGGTCGGCGCGAGGTCGATGTTCTGCACGAGGGCCTCGATCCGCGTGCCCGGCGCGATGCCCGCCGGCCAGCGCACCAGGAGCGGCATCCGGATCGCCTCCTCGTACATCAGGCGCTTCTCGGCATAGCCGTGCTCACCCGTGAAGTAGCCCTGGTCGGAGGCGTAGATCACGACGGTGTTCTCGCGAAGCGCGGGGTCCGCGTCGATCCGGTCGAGCAGCCGGCCCACGTTCTCGTCGAGCGCGTCGACGATCCGGAGGTAGTCCTTGATCATCCGCTGGTAGTGATACGCCCGCGCCGCGCGCGGGTCGTCGTGTGCGCCCGAGGCGCGGAGCGCCGCCAGCTGGCGGTTCTGCGGGTCCACGACGGCGTGGTAGGCGCGGAGCTCATCCTCGGTCATCCGCTCGAAGTAGATGTTGCGGGTGTCCGGCGCGTGGTCCTCGTAGAACGGAATCGGGCGGTAGCCGTCGAGGAAGAAGTTGGGCGCCGCGGCGTTCGGCGTGCGCGTGGCGAGGTCGTCGTAGAGCGTCGGCGGCTCAGGGATCTCGTCGTGGAGGTAGCGGTCCAGGAGCCGCAGCGGCGGCATCCGCGGGACGTGGACGGCCTTGTACTGGACGAGGAGCAGGAACGGATCGTCCGACGGCTCCGCCTGCTGGCGGTCGAGCCAGTCGAGCGCGAGGTCGGTCACGACATCCGTCGAGTAGCCGGGGATCGTGGTCGTGCCCCGGGTGGGCGAGTAGACCTCGGGGTTGTAGTAGAACCCTTGCTTGCCGGCGCCGGTCAGGATCGTGTACTCGTCGAACTCGTCGGCCGGGCGGCTGTTGAGGTGCCACTTGCCGAAGAGCGCCGTCCGGTAGCCGGCCTGCTGGAGCACCCGCGGAAACACGGCCTGCGTGCTGTCCCACGGCTGCCCGTTCCCGGTGACGCCGTTGACATGCGCGTGCGTGCCCGTCAGGATGGACGCCCGGCTCGGCCCGCAGATCGAGTTGCCCACGAACGCGTTCTCGAAGACGGCACCCTCGTTCGAGATCCGGTCCAGGTTCGGCGTCGGGTGAAAGCCCCGCCCGTATGCGCCGATGGTCCGAAGCGCGTGGTCGTCCGACATCACGTAGATGATGTTGGGCCGGGGCGCGTCGGATCGCGGCTCCGATCCTGAGCGAGGCTGTGTCTGAGCGAACGACCCGCTGGCGGCGAGCGCCAGGGCGACGGCGAGGACGGAGCGCATGGAGCAACGAAGGGGCGCGCCGAGGATACGGGCGCTACAACGAGACCCGCTCCCCCTCCTCGGCCACGCGCATCCCCGCCCTGCGGATGGCGTCGCGCTCCGGTCCCGGCCACAGCGCCGGGTTGGTGTGGTTGAGGTGGATGAACCGCACCTTCGCCTGCTCCGAAGACGGTAGAGCCGCCAGCCGCTCCATCGTGACCGTGATGAACGGGTGCGGAAAGCCCGACATGTCGCGGCCAGGGATCTCCCCGTCGGAGTAGAAGGTGGCGTCGAGGTACGCGACGTCGACCGTCGCGAGGATGTCTTCGATGCGCATGCCCGCGGCGTCCCACTCGTCCCAGCTGTCGATGTCGGGGACGAATAGCGCCGAGCGGTCCGGCCCGTCGATGCGGTAGCCGACGACCTCGGAGAACTCCTGCCGATGCGGGACCCGGATGGGCGTCACCTCCAGGCCGGGCGCCAGCTCCACCGGCTGGTCGGCGAAGAGCACCTCCAGCCTCACGTTCTCGTACTGGATGAGCTGGCTCCACGGGCCGTTGTTGCGGAGGAACCCGGCCATGCGTGGCATCGCATAGACCGGGATGCCCTGCGCGCCCATCGACTCGTGTCCCAGGTACATGAGCCCGGTGTAGTGGCCGATGTGGGCGTGCGTCAGGAAGATGCCGTCCAGCACGAGGCTGTCGCCGCGCGCAGCGACACGGTCGAACCGGGCGAGCTGCTCCGGGAAGTCAGGCGTGGCCTCGAACATCCAGCGCCTCCCGCTGGCGGGGTCCGACAGCCCGAGGCTGACGACGAGGCGTCGGTAGCTCGGGTCGGTCCAGCCGCGAGCGTCGCTGTCGCCAGCCTGCGGCACTCCGCCGTCCTGTCCGATGCCGAGGACGACGAGAAACGGAGGATCGTCGCCAGCGGGCTGGGCGGCCCCGCTGGCGGCCAGCGTGGCGAGGACGATCAGGGCAGGCAGGCGCATCGCAACGGAGAGCGCGGGGGGGACCGCAGACTACGCCGGATGCCGGGTCTGTGCGCCGAGCGATGTCCCCCTGGTACCAGACAGCGCGACGAGCCCGCTACTCTTCCGCGGTCGGGGTCGAGGCCAGCGTGCTACGCTTCGGGTCGTGACCCGCCAGCGGAGGTCGCCAGCAGGAAGCAGGCCCGGGGCTACGCCGGTGCGGCGTCCCCCGCCGGCGCCGCCAGCGCGAATGCCAAGACCTCGGTCCACCA
>JBCDLV010000085.1:0-11673 GCA_038744895.1 Bacteroidota bacterium
AGTCCGGCTGGCGTGGATTGCCAAGGGTCTCGGTGACGATGACGCATTCGCTCGACACATCGACGAGGGCGTCGCGGCTGGCGAGCCGCAGGCGTGCACGTTCCAACTGTGGTTCACCAGCGACGGCCCGGATCTCTCTTCGACACAGGGCTACGTGGACTACTACGACCGGGTGATTGCCTGCGACCCCGGCGAAGGCTTCCATCACGTAGCCGACTCCATCTCCAATCTGGTCGAGGAGATCGGCCGTGGCAACGAGGCGGCCGTCGTCGCCGTCGATAGCCTGCGCCTGCTGGGCGTTTTCGATCGCCACCCCCAGCTGGCGCCGCTCGTGGAGGGCGTCTAGCAGTCCAACGCCCGCACCGAGAGCCGCGCCCGGAGGTCGTCCGCGGCGGCCGGACCTCGGCGCATGAGCAGATCGAGGATGCTCAAACCCGGAGCCGGGAGGTCCAGATGGAGCACCTGGACTTCGCGGCCGGGTGCCAGCCGAGCGTCGACGTCAGCGGTCTTCGGCAGCGCCAGCAGCGCCGACGCGCCGACGGCGTCCGCCAGAGCGTCGACGCTCGTCAGAGCACCCGGCACCTCGGACGCGCGGAGGATCTCCGCTGGCGCGCGCAGCCAGCGCGCGGCCAGCCGGACCGAAGCCACGGTGAGGTCCGCCAGCGGGCCCTTCGTATCGAGCACAGCGTCCCACTCGGGGGCCACGTGCTCGTAGAACGGCGCCTTGCCATAGGCCGCCCGGAGCGCCGTGCGGTGCCGCTGGCGCCAGCCGTCGTCCACGACCTCAACCTCCGCCAGCGGGATGCCCACACCGCCGTGGCGCCGTGGGACCGTCAGCCAGCGGTATCCCTGACCCGTGTCGATGCGGGCGCGGTTGTGGTGCGACTGGCGGCTGAACGCGAACGTGTCGGCCAGCACGACGCGGTCGGCGACGAGGAGCAACGCCGCCGCCGCCAGCGGCGGAGCAAACTCGGGCGGACGGATGGCGACCAGCACGGAACGCGGGAGGGCGAGGGGACAAAGTCGCCGCCCGTAGCCTTCGGACGCCAGCGGAGGCGCCCCAGGTCTGGGGAACCTCCCCACCCCTTCGCCCCTCTTTTCCCCCGCCACGCAGGCGATCTTCTGACCGTTCGCACGCCACGCATGACCTCCCGCCGCGTCTTCCTCGCCACGTTCGGCTTGTTCGCCGCGACGATCGCGTTCGCTATTCTCGGCACGCTCTCGCTGTTCATCGAGCCCGTGCGGGAGTTCTTCCTGCCGTACTACGAGTCGCTGGTCGCCGCGCCGACGTGGACGTACATGGCGCTGCTGCCCGTCGTCACGATGGCGCTCTACTGGCGGGCCCTGGGCCCCTGGAAGTCCGTCACCTTCCTGCTGGCGGCGAGCATAATCGGCGCGGGGAGCGAACTCCTGGGCACCAACACGGGCATTCCGTTCGCGCCGTACGAGTACACCGACCGCCTGGGGGCCAAGATTCTCGGCGACGTCCCCTACTTCATCCCCACGAGTTGGTACGCCCTAGCCGTTCTCAGCTATGACCTCGGCGGGCGGCTGCGGGTGGGCGTCGCAGGGCGCGTCGTCGCGACTGCCGTGTTCATGATCGTGTGGGACGTCTCGCTCGACCCGGCCATGAACCAGGGCGGCGGGACCTTCGTGTTCTGGACGTACCCAGAAGGAGGAGCGTACTACGGAATGCCGTGGGTGAACTGGTACGGATGGTTCGTGACGAGCGTGCTAGTCGCGCTGTCGTTCGAGATGCTGGGCGGCATGAAGGCGGCTCCGGACGCGCTCACGGAGCGCTGGGCCGAGCCGGTGTTCGCCCTGAACGTCCTCTTCCCCATCTCGATCTGCCTGCTCTACGGCCTCCCGCTGGCGGGCGTCATCGGGGCCATCGTGCTGGCCATCTCCCTCGTGGCGGTCCGCTGGCGCTGGCGGACCGCCGAGACCCATCGCGAGCCCGCCCTGACCGCATGACGGCGATCGCACCCACGCTCCCGACCGCGGCGTCCCAGTACCGGGCGCCCACGCCTCCGGCGCCCGGCGCCAGCAGGCGAGCCGAGGACCGCTACCTGCGGCGCGCCTTCCGCCACCACAGCCGCACCTTCTCGCTGGCGACGCGGCTCCTGCCGAAGGACGAGCGCCTCCCGGTCGCCGTCCTCTACCTCTACTGCCGCACCGTCGACACGCTCGCCGACGAGCGGGCGGCTGTGATCGGGACCGACGCGGCGCATCGGGAGATCAACGCCCTCGACCGCGGCCTCACAGCGACTCTCGCAGGCCGGCCACCGGGCGGGCCCAACGCCCTCCTCTGGCGTCGACTCGCGGAGGTGCATGACCGCTACGAGCTGCCAGCGCTGCCGCTGCGCCAGCAGCTCGACGGCGCCCGCTGGGACCTTGACGGCCGGTCGGTCGACTCCTTCGAGGACCTGCTGGCGTACTCCAACCTGGTCGCGGGGTCGGTGGGTGCGGCGATGCTGCCCTTCCTCGCACGGCGCTCGGCAGACCGAGACAGCCTGGACAGGCCCGCGCGCGCGCTCGGAAACGCCATGCAGATCACCAACATCCTCCGCGATGTCGGGGAGGACTGGCGAGACCTCGGCCGCACCTACATCCCGACGGACTGGCTCGCCGACAAGTCCATCGACCTAGGGTCCGTCGTCGACAAGGCACCGCCGGTTCCGTCGGTCTATGCCACACTCACCGAAGCCCTCATGTCCGAGGCCGAGCGTCTGTACGACCAGGCCAACGACGGCATCCAGGCGCTCCGCCCGACGGCGCAAGCAGGCATCCGCGGGGCGGCTCGCATGTACCGCGAGTTCCTGAACGGCGTGCGAGCCAACAACTACGACAACCTCTCGCAGCGGGCCGCCGTGCCGCTCCGGCGCAAGCTGTCGGCCCTCACGCGGGACGGGTATGCACGTCGCCGAGCGCGGCTGGTCCGGTGACCGGGCTGGCGGCCGGCCTCGCCCGCCGGTTCGCCGAGCGGACGATCCGATCCGAGTTGAAGGGTGGCGTTCGCCGAGCCGTGGCTGTCGGCGGCGCAGACCGGGACCCCGCGCCGGGCCGCCCCCTCGTCGTCTATGCCAACCACCACGTCTACGCCGACAGCTTCCTCCTGTGGTGGCTCGTGGAGCGCGTCTGGCGCCGCCCATTCGTCATCTGGATGGAGGCTTGGGACCGCGCGCCACTCTTCGGCCCCGTCGGCGCGCTGCCGTTCCCCGCTGGCGATGCCCGGCGGCGGATGCGGACGATCCGCGAGACCGCCCGACGGCTGGCAGGCGACCGGGCCACGCTGTGCCTGTACCCGGAAGGCACCATGGGCATCCCCGAGGACGGTCTAGGGCTCTTTCGCGCAGACATGGCCCGGATGGCGCGCTTGCTACCCGACGAAACCGCCTGGGCGCCGCTGGGCATCTCCCTCTCGTGGTGGGGAGAGAGCCGTCCCTCGGCAGCGCTCGCTCTCGGCGAGGTCCACGATCGACCCGACGGCGACGAACGCCAGCGGCTCTCCGCCGCGCTTCGCTCAGCGGCTGCCGTGCGGCCTGGCGACCCGGCTCCTGTCGTGTTCGAAGGCGGAGCCGGCCCGGATGAGCGGTGGGACCTCTCCCCGCTGGCGCCGCTCTTCGAAAAGCTCACCTTCCCGCGCTGACCCGCGCCGTGTAACCGACGGGCAACCGTAACCGTTTTCTTTTCAGAACGAACGATTTGCACCCGCCCGTAGGTTGACACCGTCTGTCGCCCCCCCGACCCGATGCTTGTTTCGATCGCAGCGCTCCTGATCGGTGTGGCCCCCTCCGTCGACGGGGCCTCGACCGTCCGCGACTCGCTCACGTACTACTACGCGCGTCAGGATGCGCGGGCCATCGAGAGGCTCTACCGAACGAGGGCGCAGACCCTAGAGGACCGCCTCTTGTGCCTCTACAGGCTCTACCCGATGACCCGCGACGAGAGCTTCATCGAGGACATTCCACCGGAGCGGGGCGTGACCTCGGCTCGGGAGTTGGCTCTCATCTCGGCCCTCTGGGCGTTCCGCGCCGATGCGGGGCCTGCCTGGCGCCTTCCCACGTACGGGCGCCGGTCGGAGCGCATCCTGGACATGGCCCTCGACCGCGATGCCCGAGAGCCCTACGCGCTCCTCGTTCGCGGCCAGGGGCTCTACTACAAGCCCCGCATGTTCGGAGGCGACGTCGACGAGGCACGCTCGACGTTCGAGCAACTCCGCTCGCGCCTCGGAGGACGTGGCGTGCCTGGGCTTCACCCCTTCGAGGCCGAAGTGTGGATCTGGATGGCCGTCCGCCGTCAGGACGCCTCCGAAGGCCGCCAGCTACAACGGCGCCTTCTGGATCGGGACCCGCTTCCCCTGTTCCGCCAGTTTCTGATCGACCCTCCATGACTGGAATCGGAGGGGTCCTGCTGGCGGTTGTGCTCGTCATCCACGCCGGTGTCGCGGTCGTTCTGACCGTCAACCTCATCTCCCTGGCCGTGTGGCGTCGGCGTCGGCGGCCCCCCGTAGACGTACGCGTCTCGGTCCTCATCCCGGCTCGCAACGAGGAGGAGAACCTCTCCCGCCTCCTGCCGACGCTTCTATCGCAGACGGACATCGACTTCGAAATCATCGTCACGGATGATGCCAGCGAGGACGGCACCGCAGATGTCCTTCGGCAGCACGCCGACCCGCGCCTGACCGTCGTCCAGGGACAGGGGCCTCCGCCTGGGTGGGTGGGCAAGCCCCATGCGCTCTACCAGGCCTGCCAGCGGGCGACCGGCGATGTCTTCCTCTTCCTCGACGCAGATGCGCAGCTCAGGGACGAGGTCGCACTCGCGCGGCTCGTCGCGTCCTGGTTGCGGTGCGGCGGCCACGGGACCGCGCTGACAGGTCTCCCGCGCTACCTGGACCGCGGCGGCGCAGCCCTGCTCACGAGCTTAGTGCCGTTTGCCGTCATGGCGCTGCTTCCCATCCCGCTCGTTCCGAGGACGTCGTCGCCGATGATCGGCGCGCTCAACGGACAGATCTGGCTCCTCAGCGCCGACGACTACCGCCAGCTGGCGCCCCACGAGGCCGTCAGGGACAAGGTGCTCGAAGACGTCGAGATCGGGCGCTACCTCAAGCGATCTGGGATCCAGCTCCATTTCGAAGACCTCGGATGCGAGTTGGCAGTCGAGATGTACGGGTCCTTCCGGGAGGCGTGGAGCGGCTTCCAGAAGAATGCCTTCCTGCTGGCGGGTGGTCGGCCCGGAGGCATCGCCACGGTCGGGCTGGTCGGCTTCCTGCTGCTGTACGGGACCTCGTGGGTGGTCCCGAGCCTGCTTTGGCTATTCGGGGCGACCGGCCTGTGGGGCCTCGCGACGCTCGTCGCCATCAAGCTGGCGATCGATCGGTCCGGTCGGTTCCCCCTGTGGGTGAGCCTGCTGGCGCCGGTGACACTGGCGATGGGGTGGATCCTCCAGCTCGACTCCTGGCGAGCCCACCGGACGGGCACCGTGGCCTGGAAGGGCCGCACGGTGGCCTAGTGCCTCGACCAACGGACTCTGTCATCCTGAACGCAGTGACGGATCTCAACGCCCACGGCCACGGCCGTCGCCGCCGGTTGCGACGGCCGCGATGTCGCGCTGAGATCCTTCGTCGCTGTGATCCTCAGGATGACAAAGTGGGCCGGTCGCAGTACTAGGCAGGACCCGGCCCGGCCGTCGAGCCCCCGCTGGCGCCCGCGGGACGCCTGGCGGGGTGGATCGCCGCGTGGGACGCCAGCGGGACGGGCCGAACGCAGCGCGCCCCGGAGACGGTGTCCCCGGGGCGCGGCGTCTGCGACGAGGCCAGGAGCTACCGGTCCGTGTCGATCTCCTGGATCGCTTCGATCTCCTCGATGTCGACCTCCGGGCCGACCTCGTTGGCACCGCCGAATCGGCGGACGCGGGCATCGGCGTCCTCCCGCTCCTGGCGGAGGATGTCGCTCGGAAGCTCGCGTCCCATGCGGTCCCGCAGGTTGTCGACGACGCGGGCGCGCGTCACGATGATGATCTCGTTCTGGTTGACCGTCGTCTGGCGGTACGAGAACAGGTACTTCAGGATCGGAATGTCGCGGAGGATCGGGACGCCGCGGCGGGAGACGGACTCGTCCGTCGATGTGAGCCCACCGATGGCAGCCATCTCGCCCGACAGCAGGTTCACGCGGGTCGAGATGTCGTCCTTGTTGATCGCGATGCCACTGCTGGTCGGGACTGCCGTCGACTTCTCGACCTTGATCTGGAGGTTGATGAACTCCACCGGGTCGCCACTACGCTCGTCCACGATGAGGGTCGGCGTAACGTTGATGATGGTACCCGTCGAGAAGAACTCCGAGATGGTGTTGCCCTGGAAGTCGCGCGTCTGGACTGGGATGTCCTGGCCGCTCTGCATCCGACCCTCTTCCCCACTCTGCACGACGGTGAAAGGCGTCGCGATGGTCTGGCCGTATCCCTGCTCCTCGAAGTAGCGGAAGAGCTGGAGCACGCGTGACATCTCCAGTCGCTCGCCAGACGCCTCGATGAAGCCGTCCAGCGCCTCCACAAACGTGCCGACATTGAGGAAGAATCGGAGGTTGGCGCCGTTGTCCGCCTGGCCGTCCCCTCCACCGAGGCCCCCGCCGACCTGACCGGCCTGTCCGCCACCCTGGCCGCCCTGACCCGCTGCCTGGCCGAAGAGAGCCGGCCAGTTGGTTCCGACCTCACGCGCACGGCGTGTGTTCAGCTGGAAAATGACAGCATCGATCCGGATCTCGCGCGTGTCGGCGGTCGCGGGCACCTCGACAGGTGCTGCGGCGGTCGCCGCCGTAGGCACTGGGGCTGCACCGATCGGCGACACGGACTGTCCATCCGTCGTGGTCGCGACGATGGTCGGCTCCGTGACGATGAAATAGCCCTCCGACTCGTTGAAATCCAGGCCGTTGCGGTCCAGCACCACCTCGAACGCGTCGATGAAGTGGACGCCGTTGAGTGATACACCAATCGGATCGGTGCGGTCCATCGGGTCCACGACACGCTTGCCGGTGACGCGGGCAAACGTCGGGTTCACCAGACGAAAGAACTGGTCCATCGGCGTCGACGACGGGAACGAGACCAGCTCGTCCGGCGGCACGTAGCCTCGGACGATGTCCGGCTGAGCGGCCGCAGGGGGCGCCACGAGAATGGCGGGGACCGCTAGGGCCGCCAGCAGGACGGCGGAGCGGGTCATGGAAGCAAAACGAGCAGTCATCTCAGTGAGGGACAGCGGAACAAGGGGGCCGCAGTGATGAAATCGCGGAGCTAGTCGTTGGTGGGCGTTCGGGGGACCACGTCGGTCGCCTGATAGGTGCCGGCTTCGTCCGCCTCGGGGGTTCCCGGGGCGGGGGGCGCGTCGTCCAGTGTCGGGCCGGCCGGAACGCGACCGGTCGGCGTGAACGATTGGCGCCCGAGGGCTTGGCGGTAGCGCTCGCCTGTGTCGAGGTCGATCTCTACGCGCTCGCGGACGCCGCCTCGGTTGAAGTCGATCACGACGCGTGCCCGCTGAGGGTCGATGCTGGACACGCGGCCGAGGTACACCCGGTCACCCGTCCGCAACTGGCGGAGCTGGCCTTCTCGGTTGAAGACCGCGGTCCGTCCGATCACACTCACCAGCGGGTCCGTCTCCGGCTCCACGAGGTCGTCGGTGTTCGGGGGCAGCTCTTCGAGGATAAAGGGGAAGAAGGGGTTGACCGCTGCGCGACGCGCCGGGAACGCCTCCGGTGGCGGCTCGACGGCGTCTCTTGGAGCCGAGAGCTCCGGATCGGTCGTGAAGAAGGCATCGACGGCGAAGGCGAACTCGGCCAGGATCACCTGGCGGCCGGGGCCTTCCTCCTCTCCACCGCCGATCGTGGTCACCACCTTCTTGATCGAGAGGTCCCGGACCCGGTACAGACCGCGTCCATTCTCGATGTTCCAGATGAACGCGAACAGGCTCTCGAAGTATGCCTCTCCCGTTACCTGATAGGTGTAGTACGACGCCATTTGCTCCGGCGTCACGCCACTCAGCGTGAGGTCGAGGCGCTGAAAGCCACGCGCGGAGAGCGCATTCAGATAGGCGACCACATCCGCCGACGCTAGCGCCGTTGGCAGCACCTTGTAGCGGGTGTTCCACCGCGCGAGGGTCTCCTCAGCCTGAGCGTCGGCGACCGCCTCTCGGGCCATCAGTTCTTCGACGTTCGCTGCCTGAGACTCGATGGCCTCGATCTCGGACTCGATCTTGGCGAGCTCCGCGGGCTGGGTCTTCTGCGTGACGTAGTACCCGCCGCCGATGGCTCCAGCGAGCAGGACGGACAGGATGATCGTGTTAAGGACTTCGTTCGACATGAGTCGTGGGCGCTATCGTCTTGGACCTAGGGAGCCGTCGTCGTGCCAGCGGGTTCGCCAGCGGGCGCCGGCTCGCCAGCGGGCGCGGGTGCATCGAGGCCGTCGTCAGGGGGCATCTCCACCGACTCGGTTGTGATCTGCTCTCGGAGCACACGGGTGATCTGGGGGAGCTCCGGCGGCTGGTCGAACCGGAGGCGGTACCGATAGACCGGGTAGTCGCGGAGGCTTTCGAACGTGACCTCCTCGACGGAGGCGTTCAGACGCTGTGCGAGCCCGACCACGTTGCCGCGGGTCGTCGCGTATCCGTCGAGATCCAGGGCCTGGCCTGCAGGCTCCCAGGACTCGATCCAAATCCCCCCGGTCTGGGCGGCAGCGCGGGTCGTCTGGAGCACCGTCTGGGTCCACCGGTCCGTTCCGATGAGGATGGAATCGAGAGCTACGAGTGCCGCATCGAGCGTCGCCCGGCGGTTCTGCAGGCTATCGATCCGCGCTTCCAGTGCGGGGACGGACATCTGGGTCGCCGGGGGGAACTCAGCCAGCCGCTGCTCGGCATCGGCGATGTCACCTTGCTGAGAGACATAGAGGTAGCTGAAGAACAGCACACTCAGGAAGAGTGCGGCGGCCGTCACCAGGGTATGCCACGAGAACGCGAGCGCGATGCGGCTCTTCCGCTTTCTGAGCGCGCCGGGGAGCAGGTTCGAGGCTGGGAATGGATTGTCTTTCCGACGAGCGTAGTGACCTGCGACGGCGGCCCCGGTGGCCTCGACCAGAGACGGGGGGAGCGGGCCGTAGGGCCCGACAAGGCCGAACCGCCCGACGCCCTCGCGCAGAGTCTCGACGCGAGCCTCGGGATAGAAAGCGGCGAAGCCCTGGACGAGCTCTTTCTCGCCCTCCTCCGCCACGACGACCACCGTGTGCACGGTGCCGACGCCCTGGACATCCTGCTGAAGGAGCACGCGGCTGCAGATCGTGTCCGGCCCGTCAAAGGCCGTCACCGATTGCATCCGCTCGTAGTGATGGATCTCGTTGCCCGTAAGGAGGAGGACGATTGTGTCCTCTGTCCCGACGCGAACGATCGCTGTGTTCTGGTGCTCCTCTGGAACGACCGTCAGGTTGACGAGGCCCACGAGCAGGGAGACTTCGTCCTGGATCGACCGGAACGGCACCTTGCGGTATGCCGACTGCTCACGGAGTAGTTCGAGGGATTCCGAGACCGGTTCGCTGCTGGTCGGTCCCACCGCGAGGAACCGAAGCAGCCCATCCCGGGGCGTCATCGGCACGAACGCCGTTCGGTCACGGTCAACGCTGGCGAACTCGCCGCCCTCGGGCAAGAGCTCCAGCAGTCGCTCCCGCTTGGGAGCCGCTTTGACCTCTACAGTGTCCTTCTCCTTCTTTTTCCCCTTCTTGCCCTTCTTGTCTTTCTTCTCCTTCTTTGGAGGAGGAACGATGATCTCGGCGTACGCGACATCAGGCTCCTCCACGGCGAAAGCGAGAGCCGGGCGAGCGTATCCGGCCGTTTCGCACTCACCCAGGATATCGCGCAGCTCGAACACGATCGGCTGCGCTCTCGACGACGCCTCCGAAGCCATCGCGCCGTCAATACCCGCCTCCGTCGCGACACCTAGGCCTGCAAACTCAGCGGAAAAATCGACAGGGCCGGAGCCGCCGAACTGGATCGACGGGTCCTCAGCAACGCTCTCCTCGAGGTCAAAGCCAATCTGGTCGACAGCATCCGGCGTCATCGCCGCATCCCCGAACTGCGACTCTGCCCGGTTCCGCACAAACTGACGGACTGGCTCGAAGCCGCTGTCGGTGGGCTGTACGAGAATGCCGTAGACCTGCTTCGGTGTCACATGGATACCGAGCACGGGGCTGTCCTTGTGCTTGGACCGTCCGCCGTTGCGCTTCTTGGTCGGCTTGGCAGGGGCGACTTCGGCTTCCTCCGTCGCCTCATCGGTGAGTTCAGTGTCCTCGCCGGACTCGGAGAATGACACCTCGAGCGGGGCTTCCTCGATGTCCGAGAACGTGTCGAACGAGACGTCCGGGGGCGGATCGAAGCCGCCCTCGCCTGGTGTCTCTGGGAAGATGAAGGAGTCGCTCATGATGGTGGAGGTCGCGGAGGGGCGCACGGGGCGCTAGCCCCCCTGCATCAGCTGCTGAAAACGCTTCTTGTTGTTGGCGTACTGGAGGCCGATCTCGGGCGAGAGCTTTCGCTCGCGGACAAGTCGGTAGAGATCCTGTTCGAGGGTGATCATGCCCTGACGGCCGCCCTCCCACATCATCTGGTAGATCTCGCCTGTGTTGTTGTTGAGGATGGCCGCCTTGACGGATGCCGTCACCCAGAGCACTTCCTTGGCCAGGACGCGGCCGCCGCCGAGCTTGGGAGGCAGCTTCTGCGAGACGACGCAGTTGAGCACGTCAGCGAGGCGGTTGCGCACGCGTTCCTGTTCGTGAGGCGGATACTCCGCCACGATTCGGTCGAGGCTTTCGACTGCGCTCGCCGTGTGAAGCGTCGAAAACACCTTGTGGCCGGTGTCGGCAGCCTCGATGGCTGCGTCGATCGTCTCAGGGTCTCGCATCTCCCCGATCATGATGATGTCGGGGTCCTGACGCAGTGCCTGGCTCACCCCAGACTTGAACGACGGCACGTCCGGCCCCACCTCGCGGTGACGGATGATGCACCGCTGCGGGTTGTGGACATACTCGAGCGGCTTCGCCACGATGACGATATGGCCGTCGAAGTCCTTGTTGTTGGCGTCGATGATGGCATCGAGCGTGGTGCTCTTGCCGGAGCCGGTCACGCCGGTCACCAGCGCCAGACCGGACCGGACGTTCGAGAACAGAACCCCCCGTTCGATAACCGGGTGGAACCCGAGCGTGTCGAGCGGTCGCACGTCCTCGTTGATCGCACGGAGACAGACGCCGACGTGTTGGTTGTCGTAGTAGGCCGTACAGCGAAACCGCACGCGACCGCCATCTTCCGTATCCAACTGATAGGAGAAGTCGGCCGACTGCACCTCCCACATATCGTCCAGCTGGCGCTCGGAGAGGAGGTTGAGGATGAGGATATCGGTTTCGTCGTGGCTGGCGACGCCGACCTCAAAATGCGGGGTTTTGTCGCCATTCACGCGATACCAGACGCGCCCGAGCGTCGCAGGACCTCCCATGTCGAGGTCGGAGGCCCCCATCGGGTGCATCCTGGCGACGTACTGCTCGATGAAGTCCCGCAGCGAGTCGCGCTGGTCGGCCGAGAGTCGCGAGATCTGCTCGGCGTAGAACTTGAGGCGATCCTCGCCCGTGAGCAGACGCGGTGCCGAGCGGGCGATCTGC
>JBCDLV010000086.1:0-11487 GCA_038744895.1 Bacteroidota bacterium
GACGCGGGCGAACAGCGCGCCCGACAGCACCGTCTCGACCTGGTCCGTCAGCACATCTCCGGGGACGCCGTCGTCGTTGATCGATTCCAGGCGGTCGTCCCGCTGGCGCTCGGCCTCGGCGCCGATGGCCCAGCGGACCCGCCCGACGTCGCCCTCAGCAGTCAGGCGGAGCCCCGCGGTGCGCCGGTCGAGCTGGATCACCCGAGGCACGATCGGGTTGTCGAGGTCGCGCACCCCACCGTGGGCGGCCGCACGGAGCCGCACAGTACCGACGGGCCGCGAGAACGTGAGTCCCAGGTGGCCTTGCGTGAGCCGCTTGCTCGCGTCGCGCGCGATCACAAGGTCTCGCGTCTGGCGCGGATTCTCCTCGGCCGCCCCGGGCGAGATGCCGCCAGGCGACTCCAGCCGGGGCGCATGCGCCAGCAGGCCTACCACGCCGAGCCGGCCTCCGCCCCACGGCGCCGAGCCGGAGAGGCCTCCGCGCGCCAGCCGGGCCGAGCCGTGGTCTCGGTAGCCGGCTTCGTCCAGATACGAACCCCACGCTGCCATCTGGCGGCCCGGTCCCACGTCGGGACGCACTGCGACGGACCCCGATGCCGTGGCGAACCCTCCGCCCAGGGCACGGGCCGTCGCGGCCGGTGCGGAGGCAGGAGCCTCCGTCGCGAGCGCGACGACGCCTCCCGCGCCGGACCCCCAGAAGGTCGAGGCCGGTCCTCGGATGACCTCGGCGCGACCGACGAGCGCCGGATCCACGACATCGAGTTGGGTCTGCCCGTCGGGGAGCGTCAGCGGGATACCGTCCAGCAGCACGTGTGTGCCACGAACGCCGAACCGGGCCCGCCAGCCGAGGCCGCGGACCAGCAGCCGCTCGCCTTGGGCACGGCTCTCTCGGCCCGAGACCCAGACGCCCGGCACGCCTTCTAGCGCAGCCGCCAGGCCCAGCGCTGGATCCGTCGCCACCTCCGCAGCGACCCGCTGGCGGACGACGAGCGCCAGCGGGGCTGTCGTGCCGGTCAGGACATAGGGCGCCGCAGCGGTGACCTCGACCGCGCCGAGCGTGTCGGTAGGCGCATCTTGGGCCAGGGCCACCGGGGTGACGGCGAGGGCCACGGCGCACGCCAGCGGGACAAGAGGGGACGGGCGCATACGGGCAGGACGTCGTTTCGAGACAAGACGTCTGGGCGGCGCAGAGTGTCCCGCGCCGTGAGGGATCCAGTGCCGACCTACACCGAGCGTCTCAGCTCCGATCAGCCGCTAGGGTCGTGACTCGAGCCCGTCCACGAGTTACGCAGGGCCGATCGAGCGTTCTTCTCCTGTCAGGTGATCCAGCCTAGCCAAGCGGCGCAGCAACGCTTCAAACGCATCCGCAGCATCTGATACGCTTGGCAGCGAAGGGACCTTCACGGGCAGTTCGGGCGGATCTGCCATCAGTGACCGGATCCAGCTCAAGACCCCACGGATGTCGCCAGGATCGACGACGCGGCCCCAGTGGCTCCCGCGGATGGCATCGGCCGCATCTGACGATTCTGGGCCAAGGAAGGCCACCGGCCTGCCGGAAACGAGCACCCCATACGTCTTACTCGGAACCAGCAGTCCCCGGGTTCGCACGTCCTGAGTCACCACGTGGAGGTCTGCCGCTGCCAGACTCTCCGACAACTTCGATCGGTCCATCGCTGGGACCCACATGATTCCCCTGCGCTCGGCAGTTCTCGCAGTACCCGGGCCTCCACCCACAAGTACAAAACGGGCACCGTCGATCTCATCGACCTCGCATCCCAAGTCATAGACGTGCTCCTCGTCATGGGCCCGCCCAAGTCGCCCCGAGTACATCACGATATACTCGTTTTCGAGACCCCAATGGGTTCGCAAGGCATTGGGGCGCCGCGGCTCAGGGCGCACGACCGGGGGCGCCCAGTTGGGAACCACCATCGGGTCTCGGACGCCCTGCCTGCCGAGACGGTGGGCCATATCCGTCCCGATCGCGACGACGGCATCGGCCCGCTGGCGAGCCCGCTGCAAGGCCACCTCCAAAGGCACCGCCAGCGGAGCAGGGACTGCGCCAAGGGACACGGCAACGTCAGGATACAAATCTTGGACCCAGTGCACGACTCGGGTATGCTGACGCTGGAGCCGCTTCGTGATGAGTGGAAGGAGCGGTGGGTCCGTCATGAGCACGGCGACTCCTGGGGCTTGCGAGGCCAATCGCTGGCCGAGCCGTGCGACACCATAGAGTCCCTCTACTGCACGTCGAGGAAGCGCAGAGGCCGCTGCGGGCTTGTGGCCTGCCGTCTCTATTCGAACGTCTACGCCTCTGCGCCGGAGCGCCTGCGCGAGGTCGTGAAGCACCCACCCCGTTGCCCCCGGCGACGGCGCCACGGTTCGATTCGCGAATACGACGGACCGCCCAGGCCGTGGGGCGCCCACGACTCCCCTACGCCTCTACCTGAGCCGCAGAGGCCCCATCGCCACCAGACACGACGGCTTCTAAGGTCTGCGCAGGGCGGTATGTGGGCACCAATCGCCCGAGGGCCGCACGGATGTCCTCGGGACTGCCCACTCTGGCAACGCTGAACAAGGTGTCCAGCTCGTTCTCCAGATCAGGAGGGGCAGGTTGCCTTGCGACGAACAGTTTCGGGTGAGGCGACGGCTCGACGCCGTCCTCCGCCGTCAGGAGTTCCTCGAACAGCTTTTCCCCTGGCCGGGTACCCGTAAACACAATCTGGATGTCTTCATCCGGCGTGTATCCGGAAAGGAGGATAAGATCGCGGGCAAGGTCGACGATGCGGACGGGGTCGCCCATATCGAGCACGTAGACCTGCCCGTTGCAGGCAATCGCGCCAGCCTGGAGAACGAGCTGGGATGCCTCCGGGATGGTCATGAAGTAACGGACCATGTCGGCGTGCGTGACTGTCACGGGGCCGCCTCGGCGGATCTGCTCGCGAAAGAACGGGACCACACTGCCACGGCTGCCGAGGACATTCCCGAACCGGACCGACATCACAGCCTGTCCCTCGGCGCACTGACGGGCGGCGTCGGAGACGACGAGCTCCGCGACGCGCTTCGACGCGCCCATGACGTTCGTCGGATTCACGGCCTTGTCCGTCGACACGTTGACGACGCGGGACACGCCGTGAGCGAGGGCCAGTGTCACGACGTTGCGAGTACCGCCGACGTTGTTGAAGATGGCCTGGGCCGGATTGGCCTCCATCAGCGGGACGTGTTTGTGAGCAGCCGCATGGAACACGACATCTGGCCGGAACCGCTCGAAGACATCCTGGAGCGAGTCGCCATCCCGCACATCGCAGACGACCGCGTGTCGATCAATCCCTGGGTGCGTCCTCCCCAGTTCCCGGTCGATCTCGAACACGCTGTTCTCACCCCGCCCGAGCAGCACGAGGCACGCCGGCCCCACTGCGGCCACCTGCCGGACAATCTCGGAGCCGATGGATCCACCCGCGCCCGTCACCAGGACCGTCTGCCCAGAGAGATACGCCGCGATCGGACCCCGGTCGAGGCGAACCGGCTCTCGGCGGAGCAGGTCTTCGAGGTCGACCTCGCGGATTTCGGAGGCCGTCACGCGACCACTCGCGAGGTCGAAGAGCCCAGGGATGATCCGGTGCTGGACGCCAGCGGTCCGCGCCGCCTCGACGACACGCCGGACCTGCCCACCGGAGGCACTCGGCATCGCGATCAGTACCTCGTCGGCCTCCGAGCTCTCGACGACCGGCGCCAAGTCGTCGACAGTGCCGAGGACGCGGATCCCCAGGAAGGACTTCGACGCCTTGGCCGGATCGTCATCGAGGAAACCAACGGGACGGCGACCGTGCTCGGGGTGGCGCAGCATCTCACGCGCGATGAGGGTCCCAGCATCTCCAGCGCCGACCACGAGTACGCGTTGCGGCGCATCGGAAACGTCTGTGTCAACGCCAGGACGCACGCCCCGCTCCTCGTAGTAGATCCGGGCTGCGAACCGCAGGCCCGCCAGGCCGCCAGCGGCGAGCAATGCCTCGATCAACGGGACGCTCCGCGGGATGAACACAGGGGCCGCCGACCATGCGACCGCACTTTCGACCACCGCCACGAGCAGGACGAGTGCTAGGAGGGGCAGCATGTCTCGGAGCCCAACCCGGTGCCACGACCGGTCGGAGTGCTGCGACCGCACGATTACGACCGCCTTCAGGACACCGGCCGCGACCGTGTACAGGGTGATATCGCGAAGGACGTCAACGACGCCCGCTTCCAGCCGAAGCGCGTAGGCCACCGGAGCTGCAACCACCCACACCGACCAGTCCAAGACCACCTTGATGATCTGGCGAGTCGGGAGGACAAAAGGTCGTCTCAACGTCAATGATTACTCGCGATGCGACCTCCGCAACCTACGTATCCGTCGTCTCTTTCGTTCACGAAACCTGTCGCCTTGGTTTGGACTCGGTGGGTCGCTCGTGAGCACAAGCGAGCAGTGTGAACAGTCCCGCGCCGATGGCGATTCCGATACCGTCGACGAGTACGTCGCGTATGCTGCCACTTCGCACGATCGGGAGCATCTCTTGGGCGAGCTCTGATGCTACGGCTGCACCCGAACCGACGGCCAGCCCCCACCGCAGACCCTTCGTTCGGCTGAGAATCCACGTTCCAACCGTGAATAGCCCGATGTGAACGACGGGGTCGGCCCACAGGGGCAGCCGACTAGGGAGGTACCGAGCCGGCAAGAGAAGTAGTCCTGCGGCGAGCAAAGCCCACCCCGTAGCTCAGATCCACCGCGGCACCTTCCCAAGGCTCACGGGAGGTCGAACGCTCGGCGCACCGCTGCGATCACCCGCTGGCGGTCCGCATCGGTCAGGGAGGAGCCAGACGGGAGGCACAGACCATGCGCGAATAGACGGTCTGCGACGGCCCCACCAACGACCTCGTAGCCTGCGTAGACCGGCTGGCAGTGCATCGGCTTCCAAACTGGGCGCGCCTCGATGTTCTCTGCTTCGAGCGCCAGCCGGACCGCCTCGCGGTCAACGGGGGCCTCCAAGGGATTGATCGTCAAGCACGTGAGCCAGCGGGTGTGGCAGCCCCAGGGCGCCTCGGGCATGAACATGACGCCCGGCAGATCGCTGAGAGCCTCCTGATACACCTCGAACGTGTGTCGCCGGGCTTCCACCTTCTGCTCCAGCGCCGCCAGCTGGCCGCGCCCGATGCCGGCGAGCACGTTGCTCATCCGGTAGTTGTAGCCGACCTCCGAGTGCTCGTAGTGCGGCGCGTCGTCGCGGGCCTGCGTCGCGAGCTTTCTGGCGTGACGCGCGAGGTCGCCGTCATCGGTGACCATCATCCCGCCTCCCGACGTGGTGATGATCTTGTTGCCGTTGAACGAGAAGACGCCAGCGCGACCGAACGTGCCTGGCGCTCGCCCGCGATAGCTCGCCCCGAGGGCCTCGGCGGCGTCCTCGATGAGCGTCACGCCGTAGCGTTCACAGAGGCCGACGAGTGCGTCGAGGTCGGCGGTCTGGCCGTAAAGATGGACGGCCACGAGTGCCTTGACCTGGCGCCCAGACTCGGCCCGCTGGCGGAGGGCATCGTCGACGAGGGTCGGGTCGAGATTCCAGGACGTCGCCTCGCTGTCGACGAAGACGGGGACGCCGCCCTCGTAGAGAATCGGGTTGACGCTCGCGCAGAACGTGAGCGTCGAGACGAGCACCTCGTCGTCGCACTCGACGCCCGCCTGTCGGAGGGCGAGGTGGAGCGCGGCCGTGCCTGATGAGAGCGCGACCGCATGCTCCGCACCGATGACTTCGGCGAACTCGCGCTCAAACGCGTCGACGTGAGGGCCGACAGGGGCTACCCAATTGGTGGCAAAGGCCTCTTGGACGTGGACAAGCTCCGCGGGTCCGATGTCCGGAGGGGAGAGGTAGATGCGCGGGGGAGCGTCTGTCACGGAGATGATTGGGAACGGATCTATGGATCGAGTGGCCGGGCGGGGACGCCGACGACGGTCTGCCCGCCCAGGACGTCCTGGATCACGACGGCGCCCGCGCCAACCGTCGCCCATGCGCCGATCGACACGCCGGGGACAGCGCTCGCGCCGATCCCGACGAAGGCACCCTCGCCCAGGCGAACGCCGCCCGCCAGTCGGACGCCAGGCGCGACATGCGCGAACGCTCCGACCTCCGTGTCGTGGTCGACGCTGGCGCCGGTGTTGATGATGGCGTGGGCGCCGACGATCCCGTTGGGCTGGACGACGGCGCCCGCGAACACCACGGCGCCTGGTCCGATGCACGCCGACGGGTGAACGATGGCGTTGGGGTGGATCGCCGCCACCCACTCGACCTGGTGGCCGAGACCCATCACGACCCGCTGGCGGATGGCGTTGGCGCCGACGGCGACCACCACGCGGCCACTCGCCTGGACCGTCGAGCCGAGCACGGGGACTCCGAGGACGGCGGTACCGTGCGTGTCCGGGGCGTCGTCGTAGACCGCGCGGACCTCGTGGCCCGCCGCCTGGAGCGTCGCGATCACGACCTTTGCGTGCCCACCGGCACCGAGCACGGAGACCGTCATACCGCGGCGTCCTCGGACGGAGCGGATCCCCGGAACTCAGGCATCGTGGCGTCGCCCTCGGCCGTGATCCCCTCGCGCAACACCACGTGGCGGACGGTCCGGAGCAAGATCCGCACGTCGAGGCCGAACGAGACGCGCTCTACGTACTCGGCGTCGAGGGCCAGCTTCTCGTCCCAGGAGAGCGCGTTCCGACCGTTCACCTGAGCCCACCCCGTGATACCGGGCCGGACCTCGTGACGCCGTGCCTGCTCAGGCGTGTAGCGGTCGAGGTAACGGTCGAGGAGCGGACGCGGCCCGACGAGGCTCATCTCCCCTTTGACCACGTTCCAGAGCTCGGGGAGCTCGTCGAGGCTCGTGCTCCGCAGCCACCGCCCGAACGGGGTCAGCCGCTCGGCGTCGGGGAGAGGTCGCCCTGTCGCGTCGCGGGCGTCCATCATCGTGCGGAACTTGACGAGGTCGAATGGCACGCCGCCTCTGCCGGGTCGCGACTGGCGGAAGAGGACCGGCGACCCGAGCTTGACGCGGACCGCCAGCGCGACGGCGGCCAGGACCGGGCTCAGGACGACCAAGCCGAGCGCCGCAGCCGTCGAATCGAGGAGGCGTTTCCCCTTGGACCGGTAGATGCTCACATGGACACGGGCTGGAGAGCGCTCGAGTCTACAGGAACCGGCGGCTCAATGTCAGCGGCACGGAGGAGCCGGGCGTACTCGGCAAACAGGTTCGCCCAGACGACCTCGTTCGTGAAGTGCGCCTCGACGCGCGCGCGTCCCGCCCCCCCGTGCCGCTGGTGGAGGTCGGGGTCGGCGAGAGTTCGGTCGAGCGCGTCCGCCAGCGCGACGGGGTCGCCGACCGGGACGAGCGTGCCGGTCTCGCCGTCCACGACGGCGTCGACGGTGCCCGTAGCGCGGGCGCCGACGACGGGGAGACCCGCAGCGGCGGCCTCCAGAGGCACGTTCGGGAAGCCCTCGCGGTGCGACGGGAACGCCAGCACGTCTAGGAGCGCGTAGGCCGGCGCGGGATCGGGCAGGAAGCCCGGCGTCAGGATCGCGGGGTCCAACCGAATCGCGTTCAGCGTGGCCGCGTCGACGGGGTCCCCGTCTTCCGGGGCGCCGACGAGGAGCAGCCGGGCCTCGGGGTGCCGCTGGCGGATGCGACGGAAGGCCTCGACGAGTTCCGCGATGCCTTTGTCGTGCGTGAACCGGCCGACATAGCCGATCACCGGCACGCCGTCGGGGAGGGCGAGCCGCTGGCGGAGGGCACGGACGGCGTCGGGGTCGGGCTGGGCAAAGCGAGCGACATCGACGCCGTTGCTCGCGCCGTGCCCGAGGATGGTCACCTTGGCAGGGGGGGCCAGGCCCAGGCGAACGGCGTCCGCGGCCAGGCTCAGGCTGACGGCGACCACGCGCGTCGCGGCGGCGGCCGCTAGCCGCTCGGTGGACCGGAGGATCGCGCGCGTCGGGCCGGTCGCGGTCGTGAGGCGGAGCCCGCGGAGCGTGTAGATGCGGACGGGCACACCGGCTATCCGCGCGGCCAGCGTCCCGAGCAGACCGCCCTTCGGCGTCCCGGCGTTGACGACGTGTGGCCGCCAGTGGCGCATCCGGGAGACGAGCGCGCCGAGAGCGCGCAGGTCGGCGAGCGGTCGGATCTCGCGCTCCAGAGGGACCGGGAAGACGACGACGCCCTCCGTCGCGACGGCGTCGAGGTCGGAGCCGGGGGCGCACGCGACGGCGACCTCGTAGCCCGCGCGGACGGCCGCCGCCAACTGGCCGCGTAGGAGGTGCCGCGCCGTTATCGGGTGCGTCACGACGTACAGCAGACGAGGCCCGCTCAAGACGCAGGACCTGTCTCTATTTGCTGCCGCTCCAACCACGCCTGGAACAGGAGGATCGTCCAGAGCTGGTGCTCCCAGGCGTGAGTACCCGCAAGGTGCTGCGCCCACGCCGTCCGGATGGGGTCTGGCCGGAAGTACCCCGCCTCCCGGAGCCGCTTCTCGTTCAGAAGCGATTCAGCCCAGTCACGTAGAGGACCACGCAGCCAGGTGCCTAAGGGAATGCCAAAGCCGGTCTTTGGCCTCTCGATCAAAGCGCTAGGGACGTGGCGGTAGAGCACTTGTCGGAGTACCCATTTGCTCTGACCGTTTCGGAGCTTGAAGCTGAGGGGAAGCCGCCATGCGAACTCGACCACCCGATGATCCAAGATCGGGACGCGAGCCTCAAGGCTCACCGCCATGCTCGCTCGATCCACCTTCGTCAAGATGTCGTCCGGCAGGTAGCGCTGCATGTCGAGCAGCATCATTTGCGAAGGGAAGTCCTGCAGCGATGCTGCGGTGTCTGCTTCAGACGCAGGCTCGCGGCCGCTGATGACCAGCGTAGCTGGGTCGACCCATTGAGAGGCAAGGCGGCGGTACAGGTCGAGGGGGCTTCCTGCCCGCATGCCTGCCGCCAGCTTGTGCAGTTTGTAGCCCGGCATTCGCTGCTGCATCGCCGCAGGAAGGACCGGGTCCAGGCGGGTGAACGCGCGATCCCAGGTGTCAGGGGCTACGGCTGTGAGGCTTCGGGCCAGTCCCAACCGGACCAGACGTGGCACCCGCCGCATCGCCTGCCAGACGCGCCCTGCCCACATGTGCCGGTTGTACCCGGCGAACAACTCATCGCCGCCGTCGCCGGAGAGGGCAACCGTGACGGACTGGCGGGCGAGTTGCGAGACGAGGAAGGTCGGGATCTGAGACGAATCCGCGAACGGCTCGTCGTACATCGCCGCCAGCCGGGGCACCACGTCCAGCGCCTCTGCAGGCGTCACATACAGCTCCGTGTGGTCCGTGCCAAGGTGGGCTGCGACGGCCGCAGCCTGTGGAGCCTCGTCGAATCCAGCGTCCGGCGAGCCGATCGAGAACGTCCGCACCGGGCGCTCGCTCTGGGCCTGCATAAGCGCAACGACCGTCGAGGAGTCCACACCCCCAGAAAGGAAGGCGCCGAGCGGGACGTCCGACAGCATCCGCATCCCGACAGCGTCGCGCAACAGCGCTTCCAGGGTATCGACGGCTTCCTCCGGCGTTCCCTCGAACGGTCGGTGCTGCCCCTCGATGGCGACCTCGGTGGCCGACCAATACGCCCTCTCCTCTACCGCCTCCGGGTGCGGGGCGCGAACGCGGAGGATCCTTCCAGGACGGACCTTGAACACGCCCCGATAGATCGTGTGTGGAGCGGGGATGCTGTTATAGCGCAGAAGCAGGTGGAGAGCGTCGCGGTCCACCTCTGCACGGAAGGCCGGGTGGGCACGGAAAGCGCTCAGCTCGGACGCGAACAGCATGCCCTCCGATGTGAATCCGTAGGCGAGCGGCTTGATGCCCAAACGGTCCCTCACAAGCGACAGCTCCCCACGCTCACGATCCCACAGCGCAAAGGCAAACATGCCGACGAACCGTCGCACGGCCGCCTCGACGCCCCACCGCTCGATCGCAGCCAGCATCGTCTCCGTGTCGGAGTAGCCTCTCCAATCGTTGTCAGGTAGCTCTCGACGGAGCGCCCCGTGGTTGTAGATCTCGCCATTGAAGGCAATGACATAGCGCCCGCCACGGGACGCCATCGGCTGGCGGCCTTCGGGCGAGAGGTCGAGGATGGAGAGGCGGCGGTGACCGAGGGCAATTCGGCCTGCCTCATCCGTCCACACATCGCCATCGTCGGGGCCACGGTGTTTGAGAGCGTCACAGGCCTCTTCGACCCAGGCACGGGCATCGCCGGAGGTCCGGGAGTGCTTAGACAGCCAGCCAGTCAGGCCACACATTCTGAGCTCATCAGCCTAGAATCGACGCGACCGATCATCATGCGACGGTGGAGACTTGGTTTGCCCTCGGCCTCGGCCGCGCCCACAGTCCGGGCATATGTCGGAGGGTTGGGAGCCCAGCAAAGAACACAAATACGAATGGGAAGACGTGAACTCGCTGACGTGCGACGAGCCCAAGGTTTCCTGCTGCGATCCCGAGAGAGGCCGCGTACAACACGATGAACGCTGCGGCCATCCAGAACAGGCGATGATCGCGGTGAGCACGGATGAAGCCTGCGATCTGACGGCGCCGATGCCACGCGATAAACCAGAGCACCAGGACTTCGAGGGCAGCGACCAGGGCTGCGGCTCCATTTACCTCCCAGAGAAAGGGGCGGAAGAGCACGGTGACCACTCCGAGCAGAGGAGCAAGCGCTCCGCTTGCCCCCTCGATGGCCGTGCCGCCGGTCGCGGCGGCGGAGGATCGGGCCTCCAGGTACGTTGTGACGTCCGCCGCGTCCGAGAGCGACGTGCCCAACGTCTCCCCGGCCAGGACGACGACGACGAGCACGGCGGCTGTCATTACTGTACTCTGGACTAGCCGGATTAATGAGAATCTGCGCAGAGAACTGAGCCAGTACCCTGCTGCAAAGGCCGCAGACAGAACGATGGCGACCTGGGGTCGGACGGCGAACACCAGCGTGGCTCCTGAAATCACAGGAAGCCACCTGATTCGTCCTCGCTTTCCTACGTATCCCATCGTGGCCAGGCCGATGCCTGCTAACATCAGTGCATCTTTACCAAGTGCCGAGGGCCAGTACCATAGCGACGGAAAATACACGATCCACACTAGGTACCGCCCAATAGGAATAGAGGGAAAGGCTCTGACGAAGGCCATGGCAAATCCGATGACACCCGCATACCCTATGAGACTAAAGAGTAGGAACGAGCTGTAAATCGAAAGGTCCAGCGCCGCCAGGAAGACTCCGGAGGTCCGAATCGTGAAGGCCGTGCAACACCACTCGCCGCTCTCCAGCCAGAAGGAGCCAGATTCATCGGGACGGCCCGCCAGCAGAGCCTCCGCGTACATCTTCCCGTGGCCATAATACCACGCGTAATCTGCTGAGCCTCCGTACAAGATTTCAGAGACCCAGTAGTATGCTTGTCCACCGACGACGTGGA
>JBCDLV010000087.1:0-11345 GCA_038744895.1 Bacteroidota bacterium
GCCGCCTCGGGGCGCGTCTTTGCGGGAGATCCGCCGCGGCGTCCCCGAGGCGGCGTAGATTGAGCGCACGGTGCCGTGGCCGAGGGGTTAGGCACAGGTCTGCAAAACCTGGTACACCGGTTCAAATCCGGTCGGCACCTCAATCATGGCGGGCCGCCTCGGGACGTGGGGCGGCCCGTTTGCGTGTCCCGCCTCGGGGGCGAAGAGATACGGCTACGGCCCGGGCTGACGAAGGCCCAGGCGTGGCGAACGTTCAGGGCGCAGGTGCCCCGACGGCTGGCCCGGCACGCGAGACGCCGCCGTGTAGATTGCGCGCCCTCTCCCACCACGCCATGCCCCCCGCCCAGACACAGTTCGAGTTCCGCGTCCTCCCCGCCTCGGGGACCGGCGACGCGCCCGACGACGCGACCGCCTCGGGGGACGGCGCCGCCTCGGAGGCCGAGCCTCCCGCCGCCTCGGGGGCCGAGGGCGCCCAGACGCTCACGCTGGCGGAGCTGGAGCGGCACCTGTGGGGCGCGGCCGACCTGCTCCGGGGGTCCATCGACTCCGGCGACTTCAAGCACTACATCTTCGGGCTGCTGTTCTACAAGCGGCTCTGTGACGTGTGGGAGGAGGAGTACGAGGCCCGCCTCGCCGAGTACGACGACGCCGACCTCGCGGCCGACCCCGAGGAGCACCGGTTCCACATCCCCGAGGGGTGCTTCTGGCGCGACGTCCGCAAGGAGTCGGTCGACATCGGGACGGTGCTAAACGAAGCGTTCTACGCCATCGAGGACGCCAACCCGCGGCTCCAGGGCGTCTTCCAGGACGTCGACTTCGCCAACAAGCAGCGCTTCCCGGACGCCATGCTGGAGGCCCTCCTCCAGCACTTCGAGCGGCACCGGATGCGCCGGGCCGACGTGCCCTCGACCGTGCTCGGCGACGCCTACGAGTACCTCATCGCCCAGTTCGCCGACGACGCGGGCAAGAAGGGCGGCGAGTTCTACACGCCCAAGCAGGTCGTCCGCACCATGGTCGAGATCCTGGCCCCCGAGGAGGGCCAGACGGTCTACGACCCGGCCTGCGGCTCAGGCGGGATGCTCCTGGAGGCCGTCCACACGATGGAGCGCCAGGGCCTCAACCCGAAGGCGCTCACGCTCTACGGCCAGGAGAAGAACCTCAACACGTGGGCCATCTGCAAGATGTCGCTCTTCCTCCACGACATCGACGACGCCTTCGTCGAGCGCGGCGACACGCTCCTCGACCCCAAGCACACGACCGAGGCGGACACGCTCCAGCGGTTCGACCTCGTGCTCGCTAACCCGCCGTTCAGCCTCAAGAAGTGGGGCCACGCCACGTGGAAGAGCGGCGACCCCTACGGCCGCGACGTCTACGGGTGCCCGCCGAAGTCGTACGGCGACTTCGCGTTCGTCCAGCACATGGTGGCCTCGCTCGCCGCCTCGGGGCGGATGGCCGTCGTGGTGCCGCACGGCGTGCTGTTCCGCGGCGGCGCCGAGGGCAAGATCCGGGCGGGGATGCTGGAGGACGACCTCGTCGAGGCGGTCGTCGGGCTCGGGCCGAACCTGTTCTACGGGACCGGCATCCCGGCCGCCCTCCTGACGCTCAACCGCGACAAGCCCGCCGAGCGCCGGGGCCGCGTGCTGATCGTCAACGGCGACAAGGACTTCGTGCCGGGTAAGAACCAGAACGCGCTCTCGGACGCGAACGTGGCCCGCCTCGTGGGCGCCGTGCGCCGGTTCGAGGACGAGGACCTGTTCTGCCGCGTCGTGGGGCTCGACGAGATCCGCGACAACGACCACAACCTCAACCTGACGCGCTACGTCCAGACCGACCCGCCCCCGCCGCCCATCGACGTGGCCGCCGAGGTGGCGACGCTCCGCAAGCGGATGGCGGAACGCGATGAGGCGGAGCGGCGGATGGTCGGGTACCTCGACGAGTTGGGCTATGCAGGCTGAGATCCCCGCCGACTGGACCGCTGAACGACTCGGTGACCTCGCCTCCATCCGGAAGGGGCGAATCGTAGAGACGATCGACTCGCCTGAAGAGGGTGCACTCCCATACATCGGCGCTGCTCAGGCCGAAGAAGAGGCGACCCGTTGGACGGTCGACTCTAAAGCGATCATTTGTGAGCCGTCCGACACGCTCGTCCTGTGGGATGGAGAGAGATCCGGTCTGGCGTGGGGAGGGCAGCACGGCGCGGTCTCCTCAACGGTGGCCCGCGTCCGTCCGGTTTCTGATCGCGTTGTGCCGGAGTACCTGACGGTCGTGCTGGAGTCTTCCTTCCGGTGGATTCAGGCACGGAGAACTGGAAGTGGCATTCCGCACGTCCCCTCTGACCTCGATCAAATCCTGCGCATCCCGCTCCCGCCGCTCCCCGAGCAGGAGAAGATCGCCGCCGTCCTCGCCTCGGTGGACGAGGCCATCCGGGCTACCGAGGCGGTCATCGAGCAGACCCGGCGCGTGAAGGAGGGGCTGCTCCAGAACCTGCTGACCCGGGGCATCGGGCACACGCGGTTCAAGAAGTCAGCGATCGGGGAGATCCCGAGCCACTGGTCTATCTCGACCCCTGGTGACCTTGCCACTTTCTCCAGCGGATACGGCTTCCGCCCCTCAGACCGGGCTGGACAAGGGCTGCCAATCATTCGAATTCAAAACCTCAACGGGAACACAAACTTCAACCGCTACGGGGGCGAGCCGAAGGAGAAATGGCTGGTCCACCCAGGCGAGTTGCTATTTGCGTGGGCAGGGTCGGCAGGAACGTCCTTCGGTCCTTGTCTCTGGCCCGGCCCACTGGGTGTGCTGAATCAGCACATCTATCGGCTGACTCCGAGGAGGGGCGTTGACAAGGCTTGGCTCTTTGAGACCATGTCACTCATTACGAAGCGTATCGAGCGCCAGGCGCATGGATTCAAGACGACGCTGCTTCACGTCCACAAATCAGATATCACCGACCAACCGGTTCCGGTGCCGCCACCTGAGGAACAGCGTGCTTTGGCTTCGATCGTTCGCGAGTTCGACGACGCGGTCGCGTCGGGTGAGTCAGAGGTCGCTTCTCTGATGGAGACCAAATCTGGACTGCACCAAGACCTCCTCACCGGCGCCGTCCGCGTCTCGCCGTGAGCACGCCCAACGAGTACACCCTCGTCGAGAAGCCGCTCATCGACGCGCTCGTCCGGGAGCACGGCTACCGCCACCTCCCGCCGAGCGAGCACGCGAGCCTCCGCGCCCGCGAGAACGAGGTCCTGTTCACGCCGCTCCTCGTCGACGCCGTCGTCCGCATCAACGGCGTCCCCCGCGAGACCGCCGAGGCGGTCGCGGCCGACCTCGCGCGGCTGGACGACAACGAGCGGTGGACCGGCGTCCTCCGAGGCGAAACCAGCCGCAAGGTCCCCGGCGAGGACACCCACCGGACGATCCGGATCGTCGACTTCGACGACGTCGGCACCAACGACTTCGCCGTCGCGAGCCAGCTCCGCGTCCAGGGCACCGTCGTCCGCAAGCCCGACCTCGTCGTCTACGTCAACGGCGTGCCGCTCGTCGTCATCGAGGCCAAGAGCCCGACCAACGCGAGCCAGAAGCTCTCCGACACCATCGACCAGGTGAAGTCGGCCGAGCGCGAGGTGCCCCGGCTGTTCCACTCGAACCTGTTCAACGTCGCCACGACCGACGTCGACCTCAAGTACGGCGCGACGGGCGCCCCGAAGGAGTACTGGAGCCGCTGGCGCGACCCGTGGCCACGCGAGGCGGCCGAGTTCGCCGACGCGACCACGAAGGGCGCCTACGCCTTGCTGGAGCCCTCGCGCCTGCTCGACATCCTGGCCCACTTCGTCGTCTTCGAGACCCGCGACGGCGTGACGGTCAAGAAGGTCTGCCGCTACCAGCAGTTCCGGGCCGTGAACAAGATGGTGGCCCGCGTGGTCGAGGGCGAGCACCGGGCCGGGCTCGTGTGGCACACCCAGGGCTCGGGCAAGAGCCTCACGATGGTGTTCGCCGCCTTGAAGCTCAAGACGCACCGCGGCCTGCGGAGCGAGAATCTGGAGAACCCGAACCTCCTGGTCCTCACCGACCGGATCGACCTCCACACCCAGATCACGAAGACGTTCGAGGCCGTCGGCATCGCCGTCACCGAGGCGGAGAGCATCCGCCAGCTCCGCGAGATCGTGACGCCGGGCTCGAAGGGGAAGGTCGTGCTCTCGACCATCTTCAAGTTCCACTGGGACGACCCGCGCCTCACCTCGGGGACGATGGCCGAGCGGCAGGCGGCCCTGCGCGAGCTGGCCGTCGACGGCTCCGAGGACTGGATCCTGATGGTCGACGAGGCCCACCGGACGCAGGAGAAGGACCTCGGGGCGTACGTCCGCGCCGTCCTCCCCGAGGCGACGCGGTTCGGGTTCACCGGCACGCCGGTCAAGAAGGGCGACACCGATACGTTCAAGAACTTCGGCGCGCCCGGCGAGGCCTACCTCGACAAGTACGGGATCGACGACGCGGTCGCGGACGAGACGACGGTCCCGATCTACTACCAGGGCCGCATGACCGAGTGGCACCTCCACGACCGCGAGATCGACGTCCTCTTCGACCAGTGGTTCGCCAACGAGCCGCCGGAGCGCGTCGAGGAGCTGAAGCGGCGCGGCGTCACCAAGGGCGACCTCGCCCGGTTCGGACCGCGCATCAAGCTGATCGCCGAGGACATCTGGGCGCACTACCGCGCCCACGTCCTGCCCGACGGGTTCAAGGCCCAGATCTGCGCCATCGACCGCCGCGCGTGCGTGGCGTACAAGAAGGCGCTCGACAAGGTGATCGCCAAGTCGCTCCGCAAGACGAAGGGCTACGGCAAGAAGAAGGCGAAGCGGAAGGCGGCCGAGATGTCGGTCTGCGTCTACAGCCCCGGCCAGCACGACGGCGAGCAGTACCCGGACCTCGTGACGTACCAGGTCCCGCCCGAGGACGTCACGCCGAAGGTGGTCCCCCGCTTCCAGGACCCCGACGACCCGCTCCGCTTCGTCATCGTCTGCAACAAGCTGCTCACCGGGTTCGACGCCCCGATCGAGCAGGCGATGTACCTCGACAACCCGCTCACCGACCACACCCTCCTGCAGGCCATCGCCCGCACGAACCGGGTCTACGGCACGCGGAAGGACCACGGCCTCATCGTCGACTACATCGGCGTCTCGGCCAAGCTCGACGAGGCGCTCGCGGCCTACCGACGCGAGGATGTCGCCTCGGCGATGCAGGACGACGAGGCGCTCCACGACCGGCTCCGCGCCGCCCACCGCGCCGTGCTGGCCCTCGTCGCGGGCGTCCCCCGCACGTCCGACGTGAAGGCCGACGTGCTGGCCGTCGTCGATCACCTCGGGACCGAGGACCGGTGGTTCGTCTTCCGCGCCGCCGCCGACGCCTTCGTCCGCGCCTACGCCGCCCTCGCGCCGGACCCCCGCGTGCTCCCCTACCGGGCCGACCTGAAGTTCGTGGGCGCCGTCGTGCCCTACGGGAAGCTCCACTTCGAGCAGGTCGAGGACACCGACTGGAAGGCGTACAGCGAGAAGGTCCGGGCCATGCTCGACGAGCACCTCGACGTGACTGGCCTCAAGACGGTCTGCAAGCTCCGGAGCCTGACCGCCCCCGGCTTCTGGGACGACTTCGGCCCCGAGGCGGACCTCAAGACAGCGGCCGTCCGCAAGCTGGCCGAGCTGAAGAAGGAGACGTCGGAGCGGGCGGCGCGGAATCCGGCCCGCTACGAGAAGTTCAGCGACCGCGTCAAGGAGCTGATCGCCGAGTTCAACGCGGGGCTCCTCGACGAACGGGAGGCGCTCGACGCCTCGAAGGAGGTCGCCGAGGGTGTGGCCGCCGAGGATGAGGCGCACACCGGATCCGGGCTCCACAAGACGGCCTACGACGTCCACGCCATCCTGGAGGGGTTCCTGCCCGCGCCCGACGGGACCGCCGAGCCGAAGTCCCCGGGCTACCGCAGCGACGGCGGGACCGGCCAGCCGGAGCGCTCGCGTCTCGAGCAGGCGGCCCTCGCCATCGACGCGCTCTACGCCTCCGACGAGACGGCGCCGCCGCACTGGCAGGACAAGAGCCAGCTCAAAAAGGGGCTCCGCGGGCAGGTCCGCCGCCTCGTGAAGGACCTCGGGCTGGACGGGTGGCAGAAGCAGGTCCCCCAGGCCGTCGAGCACTACGCCGTCCTCCACCACCGCAAGCCATGACGCCCCTCCTCACGGTGGGCCAGACGGAGATCCCGTACGAGGTCCGCTACTCGGCCCGGGCGACGCGCAAGCGGATCGTGGTCACGCCGGGCCGGGTCGAGGTCGTCGCGCCCGCAGGAACACCCCTGGAAGGTTCGGACAGTGTCCTCGACTACGTCCATCGGAAGCGCCGGTGGGTGTTCGACGCGGTCCGCGAGATCGAGGCGAAGCACCGGCGGCTGCTCACCCAGCGCTTCGCCTCGGGGGCGAAGCTCCAGTACCGCGGCCGGTGGCTCATGCTGGACGTCCGCGCAGGCGACACCGAGGCGGTCGAGGTCGCCTGCCGGAGCCGGTTCCACGTCACGGTGCCCCGCGGCCTGGACGGCGTCGAGCGGCTCGAGGCGGTCCGGGCGGCTCTCCACGGCTGGCTCCGCGAGCGCGCCCTCCGCGACGCGCGTCGGTTCGGGCGGCGGCACGAGGTGGCCCTCGGCGTCCGCGCGGCGGGCGTCCGGCTGTCGGACGCGAAGCGCCGCTGGGGGTCGCTGGGCCGCGACGGCGTGGTCCGCGTCCACTGGCGGCTCGCGCAGGCTCCCGCGCCTGCGATGGACTACGTCGTCGCCCACGAGGTGGCCCACCTCCTCCACCGCCACCACGGCCCGGAGTTCTGGGCCGCCGTCGCACGCGCGCTCCCGGACTGGCGCGAACGGAAGGCGATGCTGGAGGCGTGGGAGCAGGACCACCGCGCCGTGTAGATCGCCCGCCTCACTCGATACCCCACGCTCCTTCCAACGACGCCCCCTGCCACATGGCAAATGTGACCCGCGAGCGGACCGGCCGGTTCGTCCGCAAGCTCCTCGAAGTCCTCAGCGTACATCCCGAAGGGCTCAAGGCTCGCGAAGCGATCGACCGCGTGGCCGACTCGTTCGAGCTCACCGACTACGAGCGGGGGACCTACGACTCGGGCGGCGTGCGCTTCGAGAAGATCCTTCGGTTCGCGACGGTCGACTGCGTCAAGGCTGGGTGGCTCAGGAAGAACAAGGGGGTCTGGACCGTCACCGAGGAGGGCGCAGAGGCCCTCGCCACCCACACCGACCCCGGCGACCTCTACCGAGAGGCCACCCGACTCTACCGCCAGTGGAAGCGGGCGCGCGACGCCGAGGCGGACGACGTCACCGACGACGAGATCGACGACGAAGGACGGAGCGTGAGCGTCACGTTCGAGACGGCGGAGGAGGCCGCGTGGGACGAGATCGCCGACCACCTCGGGGGGGTGTAAAGATTTCTGTGTAAGTGCCCGGTGGTCATGGAAGGGGCACGCGGCCCGCGAACTCGATGGCGAAATGGTTCAGCGCACCCGGCCAGTTCTTGATCGGCCGCGTCCATTTCTGAGACGCCTTCGCCAGCGCGAGGTAGAGCACCTTCAGCGCCGAGTCGTCCGAGGGCAACGCCCCCCGCGTCTTGATCGCCTTGCGAAGCTGACGGTTGATCGCCTCAATCGCGTTGGTGGTGTAGATCACGCGCCGGATCTCGTCGGGGAAGCTGTAGAAGGCCGAGAGCGCGTCCCAGTGCCGCTCCCACGCGGGCTGGATCGTCGGGTACGCCTCGTTCCACCGCTCGCCGAAGGCCGCCAGCCCGGCGAGACCGGCCGCCTCGGTCGGCGCGCGGTAGATCGCCCGCAGGTCACGCGCGACGGCTTTGCGGTCCTTCCAGTTGACGAAGCGGAGGCTGCTCCGCACCATGTGCACGATGCAGAGCTGGACGAGCGTGAGCGGAAAGACGGTTTGGATGGCCTCCGAGAAGCCCGTCAGACCGTCCACACAGCAGATAAGCACGTCCTCCACGCCCCGATTCTTCAACTCCGTGAGCACGCCCAGCCAGAACTTGGCGCCTTCGGTCTCACTGATCCACAGGCCCAGCACCTCCTTCTCGCCATCGAGGTTGACCCCGAGCGCGAGGTAGACCGCTTTGCGCTGGACGCGTCCCTCGTGGCGGACTTTGACAAACAAGGCGTCCAAGTACAGGATGGGGTAGAGCGCGTCAAGCGGCCGGTTCTGCCAAGCGGTGACCTCCTCCAGCACCGAGGCCGTGACGTTCGAGATCAGCGTCGGGGAGATCTCCGTGTGGTAGAGCTCTTCTGGCGAAGTACTTCGCCGGAGGTGCCCTCGGATCTCTCGCGTGGTCATGCCGCGCGCGTAGAGCGAGAGGATCTTGTCGTCAAGCGTCGGGAGCCGCCGCTGGTGCTTGGGCACGATGGCAGGCTCAAAGTCGCCGTTGCGGTCGCGTGGGACGCGGACTTCGACCTCACCGTGCTCGCCTTTGAGCGTCTTGGCTGGACGGGTACCCGTCCAGAGTGCCCGTTTCGGACATTGCCGGTGCCGGAGGCCCCATGCTTTTCGTGCCCGAGGTGGTCGCTCGGCGAAGTCGCTTCGCCGATCTCGCCTTCGAGCGCGCGCGCGACGAGCCGCCCGGTGAGCTGGTGGAGGAAGCCGCCCTGGGCGAGCAGTTCTTGTAGGGCGTCGCAGTGCTCGAGGAGCTGGTCGAGCAGCTCTTTGGGAATGGCCATGAAGTAGAAGCGGTCAGGTGGAGAGGGTCAGGCCGCTTACACAAAGTTCTGGACACCCCCCACCTCGGGGCCATGAACCCCTACGACTTCCAGGACCTCGTCGCCGACCTCCTCAGAGCCATGGGGTTCCATCCGTCGTGGGTCGCTCCGCCGGGCAAGGACGGGGGGCTGGACGTCATCGCCTATCCCGACCCGCTCGGCACGACGCTCCCGCGGCTCAAGGTCCAGGTCAAGCGCCAGCAGACGAAGGTCTCCGTCGAGGGCCTCCGCTCGTTCCTCTCTGTCCTCGACGACCCTGACGTCGGCCTCTTCGTCAACCTCGGCGGTTTCACGTCGGACGCCGAGACGACGGCCCGGACCCAGGCAACCCGGCGCGTCCGTCTCGTCGACGCCCGAATGCTCTTCGACCTCTGGGCCGAGCACTACGATCGGCTCTCCGACGAGGCGCGGCGGCGGCTCCCCATCCAGCCCATCTACTTCCTCGCCCCCGAGGGGTGACACACATGATCGGACGGCTCGAACGGCTCCCGCTCCGCGCCGTGTGGCCCCACGAGGCCGAGCCTGCCGACTATTAGCATTAGTACCCCTTTAGTGGTCGGCGTCCGCCCGACGAAGGCAGGGCGACGACCGGTCTGTCATTAGTATTAGTAGATAACTAGTACACCTCGATGATCCGTCCCCCCGAGCCCCCCCGCCCCTTCGACCTCCTCCTCAGAGACGTCCAAGAGTCTGACCGGACCCACGATGTCCTGCTGACGGCGTTCGATCCAGCCCCGAACGGGAAGTACCTGCACTGGGACGGCCTGCGGCGCCGTGACCCGCCTGAGGGCTTTTCGAGCGAGGAGTGGTGGCTCGGCGTCAAGTTCGCCCGCGGCCCGCTCCTCCGCCCCCTCCCCCTCGCCGACAGGCGGGGGCAGGCGTTCAAGTACGCGCTCCCCGACCCAGCGACGGAGCGGCTCCAGCGGATCGACCGGGACGCGAGCGGGCAGATCCTCCTCTCGGAAGAGGCGATCAGCGTCGGACACCGCGACCGATACGTGGTCAGCTCGCTTATGGAGGAGGCCATCACGTCGAGCCTCTTGGAGGGCGCGGCGACGACCCGGCACGAGGCGAAGGAGATGCTCCGCACGGGGAGACAGCCCACCACGAAGGGGGAGCGGATGGTACTCAACAACTTCCAGGCGATGCGACACGTGAAAGGTCTCCTCGACGCCCCCCTGTCTCACGACCTGCTACAGGAGCTCCACCGGATCCTGACACGGGACGCTGCTGACGCTGGGGAGCCCGGCGTGTACAGGGGTCCCGACGCCTCGGGGGCATTCGGCGTTTGGAGCGGGGACCGACAGCTCTACGCCCCGCCGCCCCACGACGCCGTCCCGGAGATGTTAGAACAGGCGTTCGCGTTCGCCAACGAAGACAGCGACCCGTACGTCCACCCCGTCGTGAAGGCCGTCGCCCTCCACTTCTGGATCGGCTACGTCCACCCGTTCGAGGACGGGAACGGCCGCGCGGCCCGCGCCCTCTTCTACTGGTACATGCTCCGCCAGAAGTACTGGCTCTTCGAGTACGTCTCCATCTCCAGCGTCATCAAGGAGGCCTTCGCCAAGTACGCGAGGGCCTACCTCTACACCGAGACCGACGACAACGACCTCACGTACTTCCTCCTCTTCCACCTCGACGTAATTGACCGCGCGCTCGACGAGGTTCAGGGGTACATCCGCCGGAAGACCCGAGAGATGCGCGAGACCCGGGCGGTCCTTCACCCCTCATCCGGGTTCAACCACCGCCAGGTGGCCGTCCTCCGCCATGCGCTCCAGCACCCCGACGCGACCTACACCTTCAAGTCTCACAAGACGAGTCACGGGGTCGTCTACCAGACGGCGCGGACGGACCTGCTGGAGTTGGCGGAACGGGGCCTGCTGGTCCCCGACACGGAGGGCAGAGCCTACAGGTTCACGGTCCCAGGCGACCTCGCCGACAGGGTCCGCGAAGGGGTATAGCAGACCGCTCCGGCACGCGACATCGGCGCCTCCGAAGTTGAGCAGACTCCCGGTCTCTGTTCCTTGGCGTCCAGCGCTCGCTGCGCCGACTGTTGATAGGAGTGCCTACACAGGACCGCCTCGGGGTCCAGAATCGGCCTCCACGAGGCGGAATGGCGGACCTCTTCAGGGTCTGCAAAACCTGGTACACCGGTTCAAATCCGGTCGGCACCTCAACACGACGGGCCGCCTCGGTGCATCGAGGCGGCCCGTTCGTGTGTCCCCCCTCGGGGGCGGCAGGGCAAGAGCTACTGGATTGCCAGCGCCGGGAGCGTCGGGCGGAGGGTCAGGCGGCGCGTCATCCAGACCCGGCGGAACGGGGCGCGCGTCGCCGCGAGGGCATCGGACGCGCAGGCGTGGCGGACGTCGAGCGCGTAGGTGCCGGCCCGGCCGCCGACGGCCCGGAACGAGACCGCGTCCCCCTCGGCGAGCGTCGAGAGGCTCGACGAGAACGGGAAGCGGCCGCCGGAGGCGCACGTGACGGTGCCTGTGCCGCGGGTCGAGTCGTAGCGAGTGACGGTGCCGGTGGTCATCGGTCTGGAGGCTGGCGATGGA
>JBCDLV010000088.1:0-11089 GCA_038744895.1 Bacteroidota bacterium
CAGCGCGGCGTCCCCGCTGGCGGCTGTCGACGAGGCCGCCGGACCCGGCGCGAGAGCCGGCGTCGGGCTGTACGTGCCGTGTCCGTAGAGCGACGCCCGGTTGCGCGCGTTGATGCTGCGTGCTGCGATCGAGCCCACCAGGGTAGCGTCCGCATTCAGCTTCACCGTCACGTATGGCGCCTCGATCCCCCCGGTAAACACGGACCGCGTCCCAATGGTTAGGGTCACCGTCTGCGCCGAGCGGACCCGCACCTGATCGCTCTGTGTCCAGTCGGGCGTTCCGTTCACGGATGTCTCGACCACGGCGTCGCGCGCGACGGTCACCTGGGTCGCGACGTTGATCGTGATCGGCCCGTTCGTCACATCCAACTCGACTCGGCCACCGGGGCGGACGACCAGCTTGTCGAGATCGTACGTCCCGGACGACAGGACGAGCGCACCGCCGTCATTGGCACGAAGTCGGTTGTAAGCGCCCGGCGCTACCGATCGCGTCTGGCCCGGCTGTGCCGTCTGGTTCTGCGTGCCGGGTGTCACGGTCACCGCTGGCGGGAGCAGGATCGACGGGACCTGCCCGTTCGCCGTCGCCGTCCCGGTGACGGTCGCCTGCGGGTCCAGGGTCAGGGTGTTGCCACTCGTCACGTCGCCATCGACGGTCACGTTGCGCTCGACGGCGAGCAGGCCCACGGCGGACACGTCCGAGGCATAGCTGGACGCATTCCCGGACTGTCGCTTGAGCGTCACGATCGAGTTCGAGTGGAGATCGCCCTCCAGGGCAGCGACCCGCTGGATGCTCGCGCTGATGCCAGCCAGGAACGGAGGCGGCGTCGTGGCCTCCTCGACCTCGTAGACGTAGGCGCCTCCCTGGCTCTGCGGCCCCCGCTGGCGCGCGCCGACCGCCAGCCGGTTGCCGTCCAGATCGAGCGCCGAGCCGAAGTAGGCGGACTCGTCCGGGTCGCTGGCCTCGACCAGACCTGTCCGGGTCCAGCCGGCGCCGTCTCGTTCGAACAGCGTCACCTTGCCGACTGTGGTCCGGGAGACAGACACGCCGGCGCCGATCTCTGAGACCGCAAAGCGGCCGGCGTCGAGCGCGACGCGGTAGCCGAAGAATCGGTCGATGTCGATCTGATGACCATCGAAGCGACGGACCTCAGACCACTGCGTGCCTGAGAGCTCGTAGAGGTACGCCGCGCCTTGACGCCCGGCATTGATCGACTTCCACGGCGCGCCGACAGCGATGAGACCGCTCTCGATATCGACGCTCTCGCCGAAGCGGGCCGCGATGGACGCGTCGGATGCCGTGAGGACGGTCTCCGCCCAACTGCTCGCGCCCTCGTCGAACACGTGGACCTGCCCCGGGGACTGCGTGGCCTGGCCGAATGGGCCCGGCGCGCCGACCACGACTCGCGAGCCTTCGAGCGCCACGCTCAGCCCCATCATCTCACCTGGGGCCGGCGTCCCGGCGCTGAGTTTCACCGTCTCGGTCCACGTGCTGCCGACGAGGTCGAACACGTAGGCTGCGCCAGCGGCCTGATCGGCCCCTGCGCTCGTCGCAACGAGGCGCGAGCCGTCCAGGTCAACCGCGTACCCGAAGCCGTCTCCCTGCGCCCCGTCGGACGCCGAGATCATCTGGCTCAGCGTCCAGTTGCCAGCGACGAGGTCGTAGACGTACACGACGCCCGTGTTGGTCATCGCGGTGAACGCCCCCACCGCCAGCCGGTCGCCGTCGAGCGCCACGCTGATGCCGAACTGCTGAACGGCGGTGATCTGGGGCACGATGGTGACGGTCTCCGTCCAGCCCGCTGGCGTTCGGTCGAACAGGGTGACGGAGCCGATGTAGTAGACGCCCGCCCGGTTGTCCTGCGGGGCGCCGACCGCCAGCCGGTCGCCATCGACAGCGACGGAGCTGCCGAAGAGGACGCCGGGGTCTTGGTTGGTACTGGTTAGGAGGGTCTCGGTCTGCGCAGAGACCGTCCCGGCGACGAGGGTGAGGAGCAGAAGGCTCCGGAGGAGGATGCGCACAGGGTCGGGGCGAAGGTGGAACGAGGGATCCGACCTGCGTCGGCCGGACCCTCCAGCCTACCGGCGTCCCTCCGCGTTCCTCCGGCCCGTCCGGTCCGAACCGGCATCCCGGATCCGGCCGTAGTTCCTCCCCAAACGGACCGCCGCCCGCTGGCGGAAGGTCGCCCGGAGGCGCTCTATCCGCTGAGCTACTCCTCCTCCCAGACCGTCGTCTCTGGGCGGAAGGCGAACCAGGCGAACGCGAATGTGTCATGGTGGAGCACCGGCTCCAGACGCATCCCCGCCAGCGGACCCCCGGTGGCCTCGCCGGTCACGCTCCACATGCTTCCCGTCTCGGCGTCGCGGACGACGCCGTCCTCAACCTCGAACGTGAGCGTCCGCCCGTCGGCCAGCGTGCGGCGGAATACGCCGGTCGTCCCCACCTCGCGAGCGCGGGCGATCTCCGCCGCACCGAGCGCCGTCGTGGCGCCGCCGGTATGGATCACCACGACGGGCGAGTCGCCGATCTCGTCGTTGATCACGACCCGCTGGCGAGTCGCGCCCGCCGGGTAGGCACGGAACGCCTCGTCGACCTCGACGGCCACCACCCGCGTCATCGGCGCCAGCCGGCCGTCCTCCGGTCCGTCGTAGAGGAAGGGCGTGTTGGCCACGTCGTCGTAGCCCACGTACGGGTTCTCGCCGTAGCGGCGGTCGTAGCCCGTCTCCCGGGACAGCACGGGCGCCTCGGGCGAGTCCTCGCGCGCCTGGGCGAACGACGTGATCTGGGCTGGCAGGATCGTGAGCGTCGTCCCGACGAGGTCGCCCACGAGCGCCTCGCCGGTGTACTGCTGCCACAGCGTCTCCGTCTGGCGGTCGTACATCACCATGTCCGAGAAGCGGAGCAGCCCTGAGACCCCGAAGTCCAGCGTCCGGGTACCGTCCTCGGTCTCGACGCGCCGGTCGATGGCGACGGCGCTGTAACACAGCGGGCAGAACGTGACGGCCACCGGGGCGCCTCCGAGCGTGTCGTTCACGATCTCATGCCAAGTCAGGATCTGAAGCGGGTACACCTTGGCCTCGCCCCCGACCCGGAGCAGGATGACTGGCTCCCGGTCGTCGAGCCACCCGCTGGCGTCCTCGGCCGAGACAAACCGAGGTGCGTCGAGCGCTGGGATACCGTCCTTCGGAGGCCCGCCTGCCCGAAACTCCGCCAGGTCGATGGTCCGCTTGGCGGTGTTGGTGGCGAAGCCGGGGAGCGCCCGCTCGGGCGCCTGGGCCTGGGCACACCCGGCCAGGACGAGGACGGAGATCAGCAGGAGAGACCGGGTCATGCCACACGGACGGCGTGCGCACACCTGGCCTTACGCTGGCCGAGCTGCGAGCCCGCTGGCGCAGTGCTTCGGGCTCCACGCGCCAGCGGAGGCTATCCGGTCAGTCTGCGATAAACGGCGAGGAGATGTCACCGCCGAGCAACAGGTCGTAGTTCAGCTCCATCAGGCGGAGGGTGACCGCTGCCTCGGAAAGCGACGAGGGCCCTCGACTCGTCTGCCGAGCCGCCTCTGCGAGCTCTGCGTAGAGTGCATCGCCGGCGGCTTCGTAAATGTCGAGCTGACTCGAGAAGGACGACCTCGCGATCTCGCCGACGCGGTCCTCCGGAAACACGGTGGCGCTGGGCGTGACCCCGCGGAGCGCCAGCAGTCGCGTGACGCCGCCCCACGCGACGAACGTGTCCATCGACATCTCGATCACGAGCCCCGTGTAGCCCAGCTCGTTGACCTTCCACTGGGCGATGACGAACGCAATGCCACGCACGCCTCCGAGTCGCGTCTCTACGAGTGCGGCGCTGCGGCGGGCACCCATCTGGCGCCAGACCTCCAGGGTCTCGATGGCGATGTCGCTCCGGGTCTCGATGCCGAGACGATCGAGGATGACGGGCACGGCTTCGTCGGTGTTGCTCGCATCCGAGAAGCCGAGCCGGGCGCTCCCCCAGCGCGGCGAGCCGGCATCGCCAGCGGTCTCGACGTGCCAACCGCCGCGCTCGGTCCACTGGGCCAAGTCATCCCAGGACCTCGGCGCCGAAGGATCTGCTGGCGTCGCCGTCCGCTGAGGCTCGGCGATGACCACCCGCTGGCGAGCGGCGCGGCCACCGGAGTCAGAGGACGGAAAGTCAGCGTCGAGTGCGTCGCGGCCGCCGACGGAGGCAAAGGCGCGGGCGTCTCCCTGGATCACGACCACCACGCGTTCGGAGCCACGCATGCGAAGGCCTGCGGCCACCTCGCGCCGCCCGTCCGGCGTATCGGCTGGTCCCCACACCGACGCACGGCGCAGGGTCGAGAGATCCTGCTCTTGCTCCAGGATGTCGATGTCCAACTCCCACAGGACATAGCTCAGGACCTCCTCGGCAAAGTCCTCGTGGAGGTCCGAGAGGTCGTAGCCCGTGAGCGCGTCGGCCTCTACGAGGGTCAGGACGTAGGCCAGCGCGCCGCTCTCCGACTGGTAGGTACCCGCCACAGGCCCGTCGGCGGGTTGCCAGGCCGGCTGGGCATACGCGAGCGGGACGAGAACCGCTGGGATCCAGCGGGCGGCAAAGGAGAGCATGGGGGTGTGGTGGGAGCCGGCGGATCGGTGGGCCGCCAGCGGTGGTGGGGCCGAATGGGGTCAGCTGGCGTCTGCCGCGTCGGCGGGGCTCTGGACGCGGAACACGAAGGCCGCCAGGGCGCCGCCTGCAAACGTGGCCACCAGGTAGACCCACAGGCCCGAGACCGTCAGGCCCTCGCCCACGAAAAGGTCCACGAGGATCGGACCGAGGGCGACAGCCGGGTTGAAGGCACCACCCGAAATCGGGCCGGCTGCGAGGGCGCCGGCCAGCACCACGAGGCCGATCGCCAGCCCGAAGTAGTCGTTGCCGGCCGTCTCGATGCTCGTGGCCACGTTGAGAATGACGAACACGAGCGCGAACGTGAACAGCAGCTCCAGCAGGAAGAACGCGCCGAGGCCGGTCTCCTCCGCTGGCGTCACCTGGAGCACGTCGCCTGTGACCGCATAGGCCGCGAAGGCCGCCAGGATCGCCCCGACTATCTGAGCCGCCATGTAGGGTGCGATCTCCGAGGCGGGCATCTTGCCACGCAGCCACACCGCCAGCGTAACGGCCGGGTTGTAGTGCGCACCGGAGACGTGACCGCCGGCGTAGATCATCGTCATGAGGATGCCCGCGATGGCCAGCGGCGCGAGGGCGCTACCGATGAGCACCGTCAGGCCAATCGTGAGGACGAGGAAGAAGGTGCCGATGAGTTCGGTCAGCAGCTTGGCGGTCATGGTGGGGTGGGTGATTGACGGCAAAAGCTACGTGGCATGCACAGATCGGAACGGCAGCGTGACGAAGTCCCTCATCCTTTCGAAACGAGTGAAGGGACCGTGTACTCTCCCGGTGCGCCTGCCCCACCACCATGCGCCTGTTCCACCGCCCCTCGCGGACCTCGGACCCGCGACCCCGCCCGTTTATCCCGCGCCCGCCGCGGATGTCCGCCCGAGAGTACGAGGCCTACCAGCTCTTCGTGCTCGCCGAACGCGGCGTCGAGTACGTCCGCCTCTGTGCCGTCCCGGACGCGCCAGCCATCTGCCAGGCGCATCACAACCGCACGATGCCCATCGAGGCTGCCATGCGCGACGCGCCAATCCCCCACGCGCTGGGGCCGGACGCCTGGTGTTCGTGCACCTACCGCCCGGCGCTACCGCAAGCGCGCCCGGCAGGCACCTGACCTGCCGGCGCCAGCGGGCGTCTCTAGGCACCCGCTGGCGTGTCCGGAACAGGGTGCGAGACGGAAGACGCGCGGGCTAGGGGCGTCCGCCAGCGGGCCTACCTTGCGGCCTTCCGCACCGACCCGCATGGCGAAGCGACAGGCCAAGACCGGCGCCGCGTTCGACGACCTCGCGACGGCATTCCGCCACCGCCAGTTCGCCCCGCTGTACTTCTTCTACGGCGCTGAGGGCTGGTTCATCGACGAGCTGGAACGGCTGGCGGTGGCGCACGCGATCGCGCCTCACGAGCGCGACTTCAACCTGGACATCGTGTTTGGACCCGAAGCCACGGCGCAGGCGGCCCTGGCACAGTGCGCCCAGTTTCCGATGATGGCCGAGCGGCGCCTGGTCGTGGTGCGAGGGTTCGAGAAGCTCGACGGCAACGCGGCGTTCGAAGCGTATGTCCAGGCGCCCAACCCGACGGCGACGGTCCTCCTCCTGTGCCATCGCAAGCCGGACCTCCGCCAAAAGCCGTACGCGGCGCTGAAGAAGCACGCGACGTGGTCCAACTTCAAACCGCTTCGCGACCGGCAGCTCCCGGGATGGGTGGAGAGTCGCTTTCGGGAGGCGTCCGTCCAGACCGAGGCCGGAGCCGCGCAAACACTCGCCGAGCTGTCCGGGCCGGACCTCCGGTCGCTGGCGTCAGAGGTCGACAAGCTGGTCACCTACGTCGGCGACCGCCAGCGGGTCACCCGCGACGACGTGCTGCGGGCAGCGGGCCACTCGGCCGAGCAAAACCCGTTCGCGCTCCAAGCAGCCATCGGACGCGGCGACGTGGCGTCGGCGCTGTCCATCACGGAGGCGCTCCTCTCGACGGCCGGCAACCGAGCCTCGGAAGCCATCCGCATCGTGGCGCTCCTCTCGGCGTACGTCACGAAGCTGTGGAAGCTGACAGGATGTCTGTCCGCTGGCGTGCCGTCGTCGCAGTGGGCCGGACAGATCGGCGTACCGCCGTTCGCGGTGCGCGAGTACGAGGGCCCCGCTCGCCGGTTCGGTCCTGCCGGCGTCCGGCAGGCCCTGGAGGCCCTGCTGGCGGCCGATCTCGAACTGAAAGGCGGCTCTCGGCGCGATCCTCGGCTGACGCTCGCGCTCGCCATTCGGAGAGCGACGGCAGCACATCAGGGAAACCGATAGGGGGAAACCACGAAAGGTCTTCGATCTTCGTTGCGACAGAGGTATGGGCACGCTCCTTGTGTCTGGTCCCACCGCTGACAAACCGGCCGGCCTCCGGCCCCTATCTACTCCCCTCTCTATGCCGACCCTCAAGAAGCAAACGTTTGCCAAGGCCAACCGGACCGTTACCCCGGCTACGAAGAACCACGGCGTCCTGTCGCAGATGAACGACGAGGACCTCATGTCGCAGTTCCAGATGGGAACCGTCGAGGCCTTTGACATCCTCGTCAGCCGCTACCATGACCCGCTGACGAACTACATCTACCGGTTCCTCGGCGACGTCAAGGAGTGCGAAGACTTGCTTCAGGAGACGTTCCTGCGCGTCTACCGCAACCGCCACAGCTACCGCCGAATTGCCAAGTTCTCGACCTGGCTCTACACGATCGCCGGCAACCTCGCGCGCAGCGAGTACCGCAAGCGGAAGCGCCGCCGCCTCTACAGCCTCCAGTCCGTCAACCGCGACGAGGAGGAGTACGAGGTGGAGATCCCGGACGAGACGTTCCTGCCCGATAAGCACGCGGAGGGCACCATCCAGGACAAGTACATCCAGGAGGCACTCGGACAGATCCCCGAGGAATTCCGCGAGGTGGTCGTGCTCCGCGACGTCCAGCAGCTCGCCTACGAGGAGATCGCCGACATCACCGGCCTGCCGATGGGCACGGTCAAGAGCCGCATCAACCGCGGCCGGACCAAGCTCCAGGGCATCCTCAAGGAAGTCTACACGCCAGAGGAGTCCTAGGCCCTCCCCCTCAGACCGATTCGCGGGTGGCTCCTACGGTGGGGCCGCCCGTTTTTCTATGGTCCCGGCTGTCCTCTCGGCGTCTCCACCGAGACCGTCTTGCCCGAGGCCCGCTGGCGCCGGTAGCTTTATGGGTCTGCTGGCGCCTGTCCCCTTTGCCGGCGCACCTCGCCAGCGGACATCTGCCGCCAGCGGGACATGGACACGGGCCCTTAGCTCAGGGGTTTAGAGCGCTCGCCTCACACGCGAGAGGTCGTTGGTTCAAATCCAACAGGGCCCACCACTAGAAAGGAATCCGAGGCGGGCGCATGCACTGTCGTCGCCAGCGGGGTACACCGGCCTACTCTCCGCTGGCGCGCGGCGACGGAAGCAGCAGCGCCGCGACCACGAGCAGCACCGAGCCGCCAGCCACCACGCCGAACCCCAGGCGGTAGCCGCCCTCGGCGTCGCCAGCAGAGGCCGCCAGCGCCGCCAGGAACGCAGCCCCTGCCAGCTGGCCCACGCTCAGGAAGATGGTCGAGAACCCCTGTGCGACCGCCCGCTCGTCGGCGCCCGCTTCGGCGAGGAGGAGGTAGCTCAGCGACGAGCCCAGAACGCCGGAGAGGCCCAGGCCCAGTACGACCGTCGAGGCGATGTGGAGGCCGAGCGTCGGCGCGACGGCCACCGCGCTCATGCCCGCCACGATCAGGACCGTGGCCACGGACACCACGCGCCGAGGGCCGACCCGGTCGAGCATCCGCCCGGCCACCGGGGCGCCCAGGGCGACGCCCGCCACAAGCGGGAGCAGCAGGTACGAGGCAGCAGACTCGCCCACCCCGAACGCGACGACGGTGTAGTCGGAGAGAAGCACGAACGTAGCCTCGACGGCTCCCGCCCCGACCGCCAGCGCACAGGCTACCTGGACGGGGCGTCGCGCCACGAGGCCGGGACGCAGCAACGGAGCCGGGGCACGACGCTCGACCGCCGCCAGCACGGGAATCAGCACCAGCACCAGCAAAAGCGGTCCCCACACCTGCACGCGCGCCAGGCTGGCGCCGAGCGCCGAGGCGTCGAGGCCACTCAGCCCCATCACGAGCGACGCCAGCAGGACGGCCAACACCACCGTCCCCGCTGCATCGAACGGACGCGGCTCGGCTGCCTTCGACTCGGGCAGCTTGCGCGCGGTTAGCACGAACACGACGGCTGCCAGCGGCAGCGAGAGCGCGAACAGCCACCGCCAGCTGGCGAGTGCCAGCACGATCCCCCCGAGCGCGGGCCCGATCAGGAACGCCACGCCGAATACCGACCCCAGAAGGCCGACGGCGCGTCCACGTCGCTCCGGTGGGTACGTGTCGCCGATGACCGCCGTGGCCACCGGGAAGATGCCGCTGGCGCCGAGGCCCTGGACCACGCGGCCTGCGAGCAGCACGTCGAACGTCGGCGACAGGGCGACGATGACCGTCCCCAGAGCGAACGTCGCGATGCAGGACAGGTAGACCCTGCGGCGGCCGATGCGGTCGGCCAGTGCGGACGTCACGGGCAGGCCGACGAGGTTAGCGAGGACAAACGCCGTGAACGTCCACGCGACCCCTCGCTCGGAGAGCGCGAATGCCTCGCGGAGCGACGGAAGCGCCGGCCCGACGATGGCGATGTCGAGGGCGGCGAGGAGCGTGCCGAGGAAGAGGACGCCGAGCAGTCGCTTCGGGACGCCAGGTGTGGACTCGGTCATGCGGAAGTCTCGGCACAGAACCGACCCCTGACCGCGAACGCCGCCTGAATCTGACGTGCGCCCGCGGCGAACCCCGCTGGCGGCAGATCCGGGCCCTGCGTCGAGGCAGACCCGGCCTGCCGGCGCAGGCTACAGGGCCGAAAACGCGGACTGGAACGCGTCGGCAGCCGCCTCCACGACCGCTGGCGTGTGGGCGCTCGACGTGAAGCACGCCTCGAACGGCGACGGCGGCAGGTACACGCCCCGCTCCAGCAGCAGGCCGTGCAAACGCGCAAACGCCTCCTTGTCACTCGTCAGGACATCCTCGAAGGAGAACAGCGACCGGTCGTTGAGGAAGAAGCCGAACATGGCGCCCACCGACTCGCCCACGACGGGGATGCCCGCGGACTCAGCCGCGCTCAGGATGGCGTCGGAGGTCGAGCGCGCCGCCTCGGCGGCCTTCTCCCACGCGTTCGTGGCCTCGGCTTCTTTGAGCAGCGCCAGCCCGGCGGCCATCGCCAGCGGGTTGCCGGAGAGCGTCCCCGCCTGGTAGACGGGCCCCTCCGGCGCCATCAGCTTCATGACCTCCTCCTTGCCGCCGTAGGCCCCGACCGGGAGCCCGCCGCCGATCACCTTGCCGAGGATCGTTACGTCGGGCGTGACACCGTAGAGCGCCTGCGCGCCGCCGGGGTGAACGCGGAAGCCGACCATGACCTCGTCGAACACGAGGAGAGTGCCATGCTCGTCCGTGATCTCGCGGAGGAACTGCAGGAAGCCGTCCCGTGGGCGGACGAGGCCCATGTTGCCCGAGATGGGCTCCACCAAGACCGCTGCGAGCTCGCGCCCGTGGCGGTCGAACACCTCCCGGATCGCCTCCTCGTCGTTGAAGGGCACGACGAGGGTATCGGCCGTGACCGCTGGCGGCACGCCCGGCGAGTCGGGCAAGCCCAGCGTAGCGACGCCGCTGCCGGCCTTCGCCAGCAGGAGGTCGGCGTGGCCGTGGTAGTGGCCGTCGAACTTGACCACCTTGGTGCGGCCGGTGTAGGCGCGGGCCGCACGGACGGCGCTCATGGCCCCTTCCGTGCCCGAGTTGACGAACCGCAGGCGCTCCATGCTGGGGTAGATGCCCTGGATGGTCTCGGCCAGCTCCACCTCCAGCGGACTCGGCGCGCCGTAGCTGCTCCCTTTGGCGGCTTGCTCGGCGACGGCCTGTGTGACGCCCGCTGGCGCATGCCCCAGAAGCAGCGGGCCGAACGAGAGCACGTAGTCGATGTAGCGGTTGCCGTCGACGTCGATGAGATACGGCCCCTCGCCGCGCTCGATGAACCGGGGTACACCGCCGACGGACTTGAACGCGCGCACGGGCGACGAGACGCCGCCGGGCATGAGGGTCTGGGCCTGGTCGAACAGTCGCTCGGAGGCGAGGGTCGGGATCGTCGTCTCGGTCATGGGTGCGGTTCTGGGCGAATGCCAGCAGGAGATGGAGTCGGAAGGGGCAGGGTCGCGTCGAGGGCGTCCGCCGCGGCCTCGGCGTTCGCGATCACGTCGGGCAGGCCGACGCCCCGGAGCGACGCGCCTGCGAGCGCCAGCCCAGGGTGCCGTTCGAGCGCGGCGTCGAGCGCCGCCAGCCGGTCCGGGTGGCCGAGCGTGTAGCGAGGCTGGGCACGGGTCCAGCGTTGGACGGCCGTCCAGAC
>JBCDLV010000089.1:0-11045 GCA_038744895.1 Bacteroidota bacterium
ACGGCCTTGGCGGCGCGAGCAGAGAGCCCGGCGCCCTCGGGGTCCTGCACGGCCTGCCACAGCGGAACGCCGTGCTCGGTGGCGTAGGCCCGGAGCTGGCCGACCGTCTTTCCCCCGATCCCGCGCGTAGGCACGTTGATGACGCGGAGCAGGCTGGCCTCGTCGGTCGGGTTGGCCGCCAGCCGGAGGTACGCCAACGCGTCTTTGATCTCGCGGCGCTGGTAGAAGCTGGTGCCGCCCACCATGCGGTAGGGAATGCCGCCGCGCCGCAGCGCCTCTTCGATGGACCGGCTCTGGGCGTTGGTGCGGTACAGCACGGCCACGTCGCGCCAGCCGATTCCGATGCGGGTCCGCAAGTCGCGGATCTTGCGCTCCACTTTCTGTGCCTCATCGCGCTCGCTGAGCGACTCCATCAGCACGATCGGATCCCCCTCGGGATTGTCGGTCCAGAGCGTCTTGTCGAGTTGCTTGGTGTTGCCCTTGATGACGGCGTCCGCCAGCCGCACGATCCGCTGGGTGCTGCGGTAGTTCTGCTCCAGGCGGACCGTCACGGCGCCGGGGTAGTCCTTCTGGAACGAGAGGATGTTCTGGATGTCGGCCCCGCGGAAGGCGTAGATCGACTGCGCGTCGTCGCCCACGACGCAGAGGTTTTGGTGCTTCGCGGCGAGGAGCTTCGCGAGGACGTACTGCGTGCGGTTGGTGTCCTGGTACTCGTCGATGTGGATGAATCGCCAGCGGTTCTGGTAGGCCTTCAGGACCTCGGGGTGCTGCTCGAACAGGCGGATGGGCCACGCTAGCAGGTCGTCGAAGTCCATCGCGTTGGCTTTGCGGAGGGCTCCGTTGTAAGGCCCGTAGAGCGTGGCGGCGGCTTCCGTGAACGGGTCGCCTGCGAGGCGCGCGTACTCATCCGGCCCGACCATCGCGTTCTTGGCGCCGGAGATGGCGCTGCGCACGGACCGCGGCGTGACGCGCTTGGCGTCGATCCCGAAGCGTGTCATGAGCTCCTTGATGAGGCGCTCGGTGTCGTCGGTGTCGTAGATCGTGAAGTCGCGCGAGAAGCCGATGTGGTCGGCCTCGCGGCGCAGCACGCGGGCAAAGATGGAGTGGAAGGTCCCGATCCACATGCCCTTGGCCTCATCGCCGACCAGGTCCACCACGCGGCTCCTCATCTCCCGAGCCGCCTTGTTGGTGAACGTCAGCGCGAGGATCTGGCTGGGCCAGGCCTGTTTGCTCGCCAGCAGGTAGGCGATGCGGTGCGTGAGCGTCCGCGTCTTTCCAGAACCCGGACCGGCGATGATCATGACCGGGCCGTCGGTCGTCCGTGCCGCTTCGGCCTGGGTCGGGTTGAGACCACCCAGCAGGTCCTCCGCCGCCTGCCGATCCGCCTCCGTCGGGCCACTCCGCTGGCGGTCGCCGTCGCCAGCGGGTCGGTCGGGGTCGGGGCGCAGAGCGAAGGTCTTCATCGGGGTCCAGATCTCGTTCCCCGAACCTACCCTGTGGCCGTCCCGAACGGGGCGAAAAGCCGCTGAGGGCGCTCCTTGAAACGGCACCATTGGCTACCCGCTGGCGCCGTAGCGTCGCTGCATGTCGCGCGCGTTTGTCCTCCTCCTCGTGCTGTACTCCGGATGCGCAGGTGCGCAACCCGACGGCGCGCAACCCGCCATGGGTGCCACCGATCTCATCGGCCAGTACGTCGCGATCGACAGCGTCCAGGTGTACACCGGGACGGACTGGGAGCCGCGAGCCGTCGAAAACACGATGGACCTCACGGCCCGCGGCGACACGCTCCGCCTCCGGCTCGACCTGGTCCAGACCAACGCCCACATGTGCTGGGCCGACCTCGACCTGACGCAGGCCGCCGACACGCTCTGGCAGGCGGCGACCGACTGGGGCTGCTCGCTCCAGCTTGCAGTTGAGCCGACGTCGCTTCAGGTCCTCGACCCCGACAACACCTGTCGTCGCCGACTGTGTGGCGCTCGCGCGGTGCTCGATGGCGCCACCTTCCCCCGACCGCCAGCGGGCCCACCGGCTCCTGACGAGCCCCGCCTTCCATGAACCCATCTGACGTCTCCCCTCCTACGCAGACCTACTCCGTGGAGGAGGTCATGCCAGCGCTCATCGGCGGTCCCCTGCTGCTGGGTATGGCTCTGTGGCTGGTGATCGACCCGACGGCCATGGAGGGCGCCTACACCGGTGGCCGTCACGGCGCGATCAAGGCGATGCTCGCCTGGCTCTGGTCGCTCGGAGGGTGGGGAGCTGCCATCATGGCGGCTCTGGGCGCCTGGCTGTCGATCATCGGCTACCGCAGGTACCGGATCTTCAGCGCGGAAGAAGCGGCCGCCGCAGAGGCAAAGGGCTAGCGCGCCACGACCAGCTGGCGCGTCGAGACATCGCCATCGCTTACCACGCGGATCACGTAGACACCCGATGCCAGCGGGCGCACGTCCATCGGCAAGGAAATCTCCGAGGGGGCGTGCCCGTCGTGTACACGCTGGACCGTTCGACCGAGGGCATCGTGGATCGTCACCTGGAGCCGTCCGGGTCGCGGCCTGTCCACGCGTACGGCCGCTGACGATGATGCCGGGTTGGGGTGCACAGAGATGCGTCGCGTCTCAGCCTGAGGCCCCGTCGATGTCGGCAGTGGCGACAGGCGCAGCAGGAAGCGGGCGTCAGCGCTCGCGGTCGCGCGACTCGGCCCTGGAATGGATGTCCGCTGGCGCGCTGGAGACGGCGTAACTGTGAGGTCGTAGTGGTCGGCGCCGCGCATGTCGATCTCCGTTGCCAACAGGCGATCGACGAGGACTGCCGTCCATCCTACCGGCAGATCCAGCGTCGGCCACCGGAGCGTCAGGGCCTCCTCCGCTCCGACGGACGACACCGCCAGCGGAATCTCCGTCGGACCCGCTGGCGGTACCGCAGACTTGGCCTGTGCGACTGATCCATCTCCGTCTGGCGCCAGCAGGCTCAGGAGCACGTAACGGCTCGCGAGTGGGACCAGTTTGGGCGCGTCGTGGCGATCGCGACCGAGCGCGGCCTGGCCGTTGAGCTCCACGATGGCCGCCTCGTCGCGAAGGGGGGCACCATCGGAGGTGCGCCCTTCGAGCGCCAAGGCCACATGGGGACGAGACCGCAGGCGTGGCGCCGCGGAAATCGGGATCGTCAGCTGGCCGCCTGCTGGCGCGGTGGCATTGCTCAACACCCAGAAGGCTCCCCACGGCCCCACGGATGTGCCCAGCCGGTACCCGCTGATGCTCGGATCGTACACCTGCGCCTCGGTGCTGGCGAGGTGTTCATTTCCTGGCCACGTCGCCAGTCCCGACAGGTCGAGATCGCCAGCGAATGGATTGCCAACCAGCATCCACTTATCCCCGTTGGCATCGGCAACGGTCGGCAGCGTGATCTCCACGTCGGACGTAGCCGCACAGCACGGCGACACGAGCGCGTGTGGAAGGGACCACGATTGACTTTGACCTCCACCAAAGCTAGAAGGGTCTGGTACGATATCGTTGTCGAACAGGTACCACGCCAGACCATGTGCACGCGGAAGCACCGTGCCAGTTGATGACGGAGCGCTCCACCCGAGCCCCGAGGTATAGCTCAGCATGTTGGGGCTTCCGTCCGGGTACGCGCCAGCGGTCCCCTGGACCAAGTTGCGTGATGCAAGAGCGCCGACTGTCTGTGCCGTTGGCAATCCGACCAGCCGCCATCCGGCTGCGCCCGTCATCTCGGCCGTGACGCCCAGCGTCCGAGCCGCGTTGATGCGTCCGGCCCCGAGGTCGAATCCCGTGTTGATCGGGTCTGCACCCGCCTCGATCGCCGACTGCACCTCCGATGCAGAAGCGCCAGGATATGCCGACGCATACAGCGCCGCGACGCCCGCCACGTGGGCGACGGCCCACGAAGTGCCAACCACAGAGGTGGCTGTTCCTCCTCCGGGGCTCAAAATCGGGAAGGGGCCACCGGGGGCAGCGACATCAATCGACGGCCCGTAATCCGACTTGCCCACCTTCTGGTCGTCGTGGGCGGTCGAGGCGACGAGCAATGGCCCGTCGTACTCGTCGCTCCGGGAAATCACACCGAACCGGTCATCGCTTCCCGACGCGATCACGAGGCCACCGGTCATGGGTGCGCCGGAGCCGCCGGCCATGGACGAGAAGTAGTCCACGGCATCAATCCACACCTGCGCATTACCCAGGCCTCCAGTGTGGGAGTTCGACGAGATCACGGCGCCGTTGTCCGCAGCGTAGACGAGTCCGGCTGCGATCGTACCGAAGGTGCCTGTTCCAGACCCGTCGATCCAGTCGGTATGGAGCAGGCGAACGCCCCCTCCACCATCCCCACCGGCAACACCGGCCACGCCGATCCCGTTGTGCGTTCGCGCAGCGATGATCCCGCTCACAGCTGTGCCGTGGCCGTCGTTCGTGTCCGCCAGCGGGACGTCGGAGGCGAAGTTCCATCCGTGGACGTCATCGATATAGCCGTTTCCGTCGTCGTCGATTCCGTTGTCGGGGATCTCGCCGTCGTTCGTCCAGATGGCGCCTGCTAGATCTGGATGGCCGAGGTCGACACCGCTGTCGTTGACATGGACAATCACCGCGCTGGACCCGGTCGTCACTGTCCAGGCCTCGACGATATCCAGGTCCGCGTCAACGGTGCCGCCAGTCTGGCCCGTGTTCCGGATCGCCCACTGGCCGCCAAACCCAGGGTCGTTCGGGAATCCGGACCCGCTGGCGCTCACGGACGGCTCGTTTCCACCCGCTGGCTGTCGAGCCATCGCGTTTCGCTCGGCGATCTCGACCGCCGCCAGCTGGCGAAAGGCGTTGGCGGCGTCGGCCTCACGCCCTGCGGGTACCTCGACCTGGTACCAGCGGTCGACCCCGAACCGTCGGTGCGCGTCAGCGCGGCGCGGGTCGGTGCGAAACACGCGCTGCATCGAGGTCACCCCGATCTGGGCAGATACGGACGAGACCTCTGGAAGCGACGCCAGCGGGTGAGCCACCCGGGTACCTCCATCGCATCCGTCACCGCACACTCGTGCCTCTGAACGCACCGCAGAGGCTGCTTCCGGAGACAGCTTGATCAGCACCGACTCCGGCGCCCGGGAGCTCTGGGCCTGCGCAGAGACCGCCAGCAGGATAGTCGCCAGCAGGGACAGGCTGCGGATGTGAACCATGAGCGCGAGACGCAGGCGCCACGGCGCAACCTGCTCTTCAAACATACTCAGCAGTTCACATCTGCAGTCGTGCAGGAAGCATGCTCTGTGAATCCCGTACAAGTCTTTCCGCTGGGGCGGTCCACGGAGATGACAGTTGACATACGTGAACTAGCGGACCACAACCATCTGGCGCGTCTCGACGGATTCACCTGCCCCAACTCGGACGAGGTAGACGCCAGCAGCCAGGCTGGCAGCGTCTACCGCGAGGGTGAGGCTGCCAGTCGCATCACCGTCGTACAAGACCGAGACCTCCCGACCAAGCGCGTCATGGAGCGTTGCGCGGAGTGAGCCGGGCTCCGCCAGGTCGATACGGACGAGAGCCTGTGACGACGCGGGATTGGGAGCGACGAGAGAAACGGCAAGGTCTCGACCTACATCGTCTACAGTTGACACTGGGGCGTTTACCGAGAGCGTGACCGGGATCTGTGTGACCGGTTGAGTGCCATCGTTCGTGCGGACCACCAAGTCCGCTGTGAGCGTGGTCCCGTTGTCGATCTCTGACGCATCGAGTCTGACCGTCACATCAGCAGAGCTCCCCCCTGACAGTTGTCCCTCTCCGTCAAGGACCGTGATCCACTGGCGGATCGGCTCAAGGCGGATGGCGATATCACTAACGACAAAGCTCGTATTGAATACGATCTCGACGCCTTCCGTACCTGTCTCGTTTTCAACTCCGACCGTTGCACTGTTCAACGGTCCAGACATCGTCGCGTACTGGAACTCAATGGTCCCGTCCGGTGAAAGGAGGACCTGGAACGTGTAGCGAGCCGAAGACGGACCCGACTGCTGGTACCTGCTCACCTCGTTGTACTGGACGACAAACCGTCCATCACTGAGGGTATGCGTGTAAACCTCGCCAGTGTTCGTCAGGCTCAAGTCATCCCAGAATGGGGCGATGATCCCATTGGGAGCTGCGTCCGATGGAATGACAGCGTTTGTGAAGTCATCTGATGCTGGCCGACCGAACACAAGCAGTCCGTTCGTGGATACAGTGACTTGCGAGTACGGCCTTTCGTACAGTGGGAAGGGGAATGGAAGGTCAACTATGCCTGCCGAATCATCCTGGCCACTGAGCCCAAGAGATGTGCCCACAGACGACACATCTGCAAACGCAACCGCCGGCCCCTGCGGCTGATAGGATGTGGTGATGTCGTAACCCGTCCCCCGGCTCACTCCGCCAGAGGGAGAGATCACGTTCTCAAGGGTCACCTCGTAGTCCAGGCGGCTTGAGGGCGACGCCGTATTGGAGATCGAGAGAGGCAACGACTCTGTAGCGTCGGGTGCCACCTCCCGGTCTATCGCATCCAGCGATACCGCGACCGCTGGCGCAGGTCCGATTTCAAAAGCGACCTGACTAAGCGCAAAGAAGCGCTTGCCAACGGGACGCACCATAAACCGTCCCTCCCTGGTGGGGGTGTCTGGGATGGTCACAGGATGCGACCCGTCGTTGGAGACTCGCTCTCCGACCGTCGTCCACGTGACTCCGTTGTCCATGGAGAGCATCACGTCGACCAATTGCGCATCGACGGTGCCGCCGTCCGAGCCGGCCACGTTCCACCGCACCTCAGCTTGTGAGCCTGGCGTGTACACAACCCTTCGGTCCCCGCCCGCGATCTGGAAGAGACCTTCCGACGCGTCGGCGTTGATTCGAACAGTCGCTTCTCCGATCGCTCCACCGCCAATCACGTTGTCACGAGCGGAGAGTTGGAACGTGTAGGTCGCTGTCTGATCGAGGAAGGCCTCGTCAGGGTACGGATTGCCACTTAGCGTGCGCTCCAGATCTGGGAAGGTGCGAGACGTCGCTGGTCCGGGGTCAAAAACTCGAAACCTTGGGACGGCTCCGCTTCCGTCGCCATACCGATCCATCTGCTCCCAGGTGTAGGTCAGAGACGTTCCTGACTCGTCGGTCGCGCTCCCCTCCAGCGTGAAGAAGGCGCCAGCGGGCATGTCGATCTCTACCTCTGGGACATTGACGATGGGTACGTCGTTGCCAGTCGCAGAAACAGATCCGCAGCGCCCGCTGCCCGTCCAGACCCAGTTCGCCATGAGGTCGATAGATCCGGCGTGGAAATGCGTGCCGATTCGCTCACCAGGAGGTCGGTAGGTCGCAAAGTGTGGGTATGACATGATCGTATACCCCGGACCAGGCTCGAAGCCAGACCCGTCTACGGATCCGTCTGAGAGCAGCGTCCACGCGTGAGGCGCGCCGAGTTGGTGACCCAGTTCGTGGGGAAAAACGAGCAGGTCGAATGCCGTTGTCTCGCTGCCCACGTCGGACCACGACCCCGCCTTGATCGAAGAGTCACAGGCCGACCGCAAGACAGCAAGTCCTCCCCCGTCGGTGGTGGACAGGAGGTGGCCGATGTCATAGTTCTGGCTTCCGATCCTGGAGTCGATTACCTCCTGATTCTGACCGAGTAGCTCCCCACCGGAGGTATCGTACGGGTCTGTCGCTCCATCCGTGAAGATGATGTCGTCGTTCTGAGCTACGAGTTGGAACGAGACAGCCAGATCCCTCTCGAAAATGGCTGCTACCCGATTTACGCTCCTGACGACTGCCGAGAGACCGGCTTCCACAGTTCCGCCTCTCTGAGCTGTGTACTCACCTCGGGTCGCTACCGCGAACCGGAAGGTTTGCAGCATTTCGCCAATCGGTGGAGGCATCCGGGCGTGCTGCTCCGCAAAGGAACCCGCTGGCGATTCGACGATGTCGTCACGCAGGTGCCGAATGGTATCGTCTGAGATGAGCACATCACCCTGATCGTACACCGCATAGACCTCAGCATCGAAGGCATCGAGAGGTCCGATAGGATCAATGAGTACAGCAGCACCGACCTCGTCAAACAGAAGCGCCGCGAAACCATGCGGGGTCACGGAGAGCCTGCCAGACAGACCGTCTCCCTCTGCGAGGTAGGTCCGCACGCTGGGATAGCGGTCCTGTAGTTCCGGCGCCATGATCGACGACTCGCGAACACGGACTGTCTCAAAGCCCCCCCCTGGAAGGGGGATCTCGATCTCCATCACCGAGCGAGCGCCTTCGATGGCAGAAAGGGCGGACCGTAGACCCGCCACGTCAAGATGGACCGTCCGGTGCTCGGCCAGGTCTGCACGAGTCGGAGCACGCGCAGCCGAGATATCGCTCCAAAGCGGCACTTGGGCAGAGACAGACGCAGAGACCAAAGCAAACAGAACGAGCGGACGAGTCGCACTTCGCATGGGATGTGCCATTTAGCGTTGGTACCGGGTATGCACAAAGGCTCCAAGGTAGCCGAGCGGCAGCTCTGCTCCATTCGCTGCGGCTGTCCATTCAGCTCGCTACAAAGGGTTCATGGACCTACCGCGAGCGGTGTCCGTTAGACAAATTCCTATCTCTTACGCCACCCTTCCCATGTCCAGCACCAACGGAACCGCCCAGATCCCCTACTCGACGCGTATTGGCATCGACGAGGGCAAGCGGCACAAGCTCATCGCGCTCCTGAACCAGACGCTCTCAGACACCTCGGATCTGTACTCCCAGACCAAGCAGGCCCACTGGAACGTCAAAGGCAAGGACTTTTACCAGCTCCACCTCCTCTATGACGAGCTAGCAGAGAAGCTGGAGGAGCCCATGGACCGAGTGGCCGAGCGAGTCGTACTCCTCGGCGGCTACGCCTTCGGCACCGTCCGGATGGCGGCGCAGGCGAGCCGGATCCCACCCTTCCCAGGCGCCGACCAGGGCTCCGACATGGCCGGCGACCCGTCGTTCCTGCAAACCCTGGCAGACCGGTGGGCGCAGTTCTCACAGTTCATCCGTGAGGACAACCGGGCCTCCGACGAGATCGACGATCCCGGCACCACGGACTTGTACGACGAGATCACGCACATCGCAGAGCGTGGGCTGTGGTTCATCGAGGGCCACCTGCAGCGCTACAACGGCGGCTTGGAGGCCGATGGCAAGGATCCCGTCTAGGCAGTCAGGCCACCGGGGCGGCCCAAACGGGTCGCTCCGGGCCTTAGTCGTCGTCCTCCCCCTCGACGCCGCCACGGAGCGTCAGCCCGAACAGACCGATTCCGACTCCTTCCTGGGGTCTGAGCAGTTCTGCGAGTTCGGACTGACGCACCCACTCAGAGGCATCGACTGCTGACTCCAGGCTGTCGAGAGGGACGGCGGCGCGGCCGGTTCGGAATACCTCGTAGCCCTCATACGCCGAGCGCGGGTTTCTGTACCGCTGGCGCAGAGACAGCGCCTGACCCGCGTACCCGGGGATGGTGTAGTCCATGACGCTCGTCTGGCGGAAGCGGACCGTTGGCACCCGGTAGCCGGGCATGTTGACTGTCACGGTCCCTTCCCTCTCGAACTGTCCTGGGAGCCACAGCGAATCGCCGAGAACCGGTGACGCGTCCGACGGCGCGTACGTCCAGTGGTACGACGCATCGAAGTCGTCGACGGGGCCGCCCCGTGGGCCCGGATCCACACGCAGGTCGGCCTCCGCGATCACGAGCAGTGAATCGACGATCCGGATGCGCCCGGAGAGGAGCCCGCTGCGCCGCGGGATGACCGCGAGATCCAGGTAGCGCAGGCCGTCCGTCTCGATGGTCTCCCCGATGCGGAAGGCGTAATAGCGGAGCGCGTCGGCGCGCGTCGGCGACGGGATCGGCACTCCGTCGAGTAAAAGCACGTCCTCGAAGTAGAGATCGGGGAAGGGCCCCATCCGCGCCCACTTGAACGGACCGCCAAACGGCCGGCGCCGACGCGCGACGACCTCCTCCCGCAGACCGGCTGTCGCAACCCAGGACAGATTGGAGACCGTCTCTTCGAGACCAATGCCAACGGGCCGCACGTCCGTGACGCCGTCTCGGAGCAACAGGAACCGCGAGTAGGCCTCGCCCGCGTACGCCTGAATCGTAGAGGCCAGTTGCTGGCGTCGCGCCAGCAGGCGGCGCCAGAGGACTTCTCCGGGGGGCTCGTCGGTAACAGTAACCTCACCGAGCACGTACGGAGCCGGGGACAACCGGATGGTCCGTCGCACCACGCCGTCCGCAGCGTCAGCCTCGCTGAGAGGCACCTGCGCGCTGGCATAGCCCACGAAGCGGACGACGACCGTCGCTGGGGTCGCCGGTACATCGAGCGTGAGCCTGCCCTCGCCGTTCGCCGAGGTCCCGATCGTTGTGCCCTGGACCTGAGCCGTCGCACCCGCCAGCGGGTCTCCGGTGTCTGCATCCAGGACCGTGGCCTCCAGCCGGACCGGTGGCCCCGAGGGGCGTTCGTCGGGTGTAGCCGGGAGTTCGACGCCGGGGCGGATGGGCTGGGCGGCTACCGCGCCGGCCAGGAGCAAGAGCAAGGGGACGAGACGCACAGAGAGGGGAATCCGACGGGGCTCCCAACGCTCGATCATGCGCTGTCGTGCTTCTCGGTCAGAACAACCGGGCGACCCCGACCCCGATGACCACGCCGGAGTCCTCGCTGAGGCGATAGGTCATGTCCAGGCGAACCGGGGCCGAGTACCCGAGACCGAGCGAAACACCGACCTCGTGGTAGCCAAGAACCGGTTCCAACGGGCCGAGACCAGAGCCGACACCCCCGAATGTGTCGGCCCACGCGTGGGCACCGTGCACCTGGAGCGTGACGCCACGAGGCGCCGCGCCGCGCCAGCCGAGCAGTTCGAAGGGGATGCTCCGGAGGTCGTGCTCCCACGCCACGAGGGCGTATCGCTTCGCCAGGACGAGCCGGCCGGTCCGGGCACGCAACGAGCCGAACGGGGACACCCCAGCCAGCCGGCCGTCGATGCCGAAGGCGCGGGTCACGGGCAGGTCACCGCTGGCGACGCCCGCCGCGAGCCGCACATGAACG
>JBCDLV010000090.1:0-10942 GCA_038744895.1 Bacteroidota bacterium
AGTACAACCGCATGTGCGGCGGCGGAGCGGACTCCCGAGGTCGTCCCACGGAGTCGTCGAACTACGACGGCACGCTCACGCTTTCCGGCTTCGAGATCCGCCGGCTCGGCTGGGCTCGGCGCCAGGTGATCGACCCCACGACCGATCGTCGCGACGTCCGGCTGGCGCCGCTCTACGGCACGAGCGAGGTGGCCCTGATCCCCCTTGGCGCGGGGTCCGCTGGCGACACGCTCAGTCTGGAATACCGACGCCGCGCCAACGGCTTCGACGCGTTCCCTCCACAGGAGACCGACAACCCGTTCTACGGGCGCATCTACCGCGACTTGCCGGCCGAAGGGCTGCTCGTCACGCTCTCCCATGGCGAGCCGACGGGGCCACCGGGCCGGTACCTCTACGACTTCGTCCCCCCCTCGAACCGGCTGGTTCGTGCCGGGTCGCGCTGCGACGGCACCTCGGACGGCTGCGCCGGTCCCTATGCGCCGTGGCGAGACGACATGCTCCGCCCAGACGGCATCTCGCAGATCACCCCGTGGACGCGCCCCAACGTGAGCGGCTACACGCACTACCCCGCTGGCGTCGAGCCCAACTGGTTCGCGGTCACGGATGTGCGCCAGGTGGACGACCAGTTGGCCTTCGATGTGATCGCCGACGTGCGCCGGTCTGCGTTCACCATCACGGCGGACTCGTGGATGGGCGTAGAGACCGACGGCGTCGTGTTCCGCGAGCCGGTCCGCGTTGCCAACGGGGCGACGCTGCGCGTGGGGGAGGGCGCGACGGTGTCCTTTTCAGGAGGACTCGCCGTCGAGCCGGGCGCTCAGTTTGTCTGCGAGCCCGGGGCCACCTGCCGAGGCGTCGAGTAGCGTTGCCTTCACGCAGCGCCGCTGGCGGTCGCGCGCGGCCCCGCTGGCGCCAGCGGCCCTCGGCTCTTTCGTTCGGACGCGGCTACCGCGACCAGCGGCTCCAGGTCAGCCCGATCCGGACCTCGCGCCCAGGGGCTGGAAGCCCTGCTTGCGGTAGGTGCTCGGCATCGGTCACGTTGTCCACCCGGGCGTAGACCCCCAGCGTGCCGTCCGGTAGCGCCCAGCGCCTGCCGATCCGCGCGCCGACCCGCAGCGACGGCGGCAAGTCGATCACGCCAGTGGGCCCCAGCGAAATGGCCGGCCCCACCGCGAGCACCTCGAACGCTCCGGTCCATCCTCGTGCAGGGAGGGTGGCCACCGCGACGCGTCCCAGCGCGGAGGGGCGCTCGGGCAGGCGCTCCCAGCGGCCGTCGGTGCCGCCGCGCAGCGAGAGGAGCATCCCGCTGGCGTCGAAGCGGACGGGCCCGCGGCGTGCTGTCGCCTCAGCCTCGACGCCGACAGCGCGGCTTCCGCCCAGGTTGACCCGCTGGCGTCGTCCGTCGGGGAGCACGTCCTGCTCGATGGCGCCGTCGGTCCACCGACCGAAGGCCGTCACACGGACGCGCCCGACGTTGCGGTCGAGTCCAGCGCCCGCCTCGACCTGCCAGGTGGTTTCCGGTTCGAGGGCTGGGTTGAGGGCGAACCGGCCGAGCGCTGCACCGAAGAGCTCGCGCATGGTCGGAAACCGGCCGCCCCGAGAGACACCGGCGAAGACACGGACGTCGCCAGCAGGCGCGTCGACGCGGGCGACGACGCCGGGGAGCCAGAACCCGTCGCCGAGGTCTCGACCTCCGGCTTCGAGGGGAACGAACCGGTCGAGCGACGTGCCGACCAGGATGCGTGCTCGCCCGAGGTGACCCTCTGCTTCCGCTGCCAGCCGTCCCTCGACGTCTCGGAATCGCTCTGCCGACGCGCCGTCCACGGTGGTGCGGTGCGTGGCGCCGCGTGCCCACCCCACCGCGCGAATGACTCCGACGCGCGTATCGGCCTCGACAACGGCGCGGGCGCCAGCGGAGAGATCCCGATCGGCCTGGGTCTCGTCGGGGGCCTCATACCGGACATCCGGATACGCCTCGATGGTCTGGTCGAAGGCGCCGACCCAACTGACAGCGTCCAGCCGAACCGGTCCCGTGGTCCGGCCCCTGACGACGGCCGTCGACTGGCGCCAGGCGGGGATTCGCCAGAAGCGGACGCGCTCGGCACGCGGATCGAGGTGGCCTTCGGGAGCGACGCCCTGCGCGGCGTCGAGGTGCAAGACCGTCGCCGCTACCCCGGCGCCGGGCCACGGCGTCCACGCCAGCCGCGCCAGCCCGCTCATCGTTCGGCGGTCGGTGTTTGTGCGCAGCCCGTCGCCGACCTGGCTGAAGGGCAGGGGAGCGGCCAGCGCAGCCCCCTCTCGGCCCTGGGCATCCAGCGACGCCGTCGCCGACCACGTGCCGCGACGCCCGAGCGCCGTCGCCGCGATCCGTCCCTGCGTGGGCAGGCCCCCGCTGGCGTCCACATCGAGAGACGTCCCCGGACGGTCGAGGTCCCGAGGCCCCAAGTCGAGTACGCCGCCAGCGGCATTGGGGCCCGCCGCGAGCGAGGCCGGCCCGCGCACCAGGTCCAGCGCGCCGATGGCCCCGACGGGGACGAGCGACAGGTCCAGGCGCCGATCCCACGAGACCGTCAGCGGGGCGCCGTCCAGCAGGACGGCCGTCTGGCGCTCTCCCGCGCCGCGCACGTACAGCAGCGTCTCGCCGCGCGAGTTGGTGGGGGCGACTGCCGACGGCACCGCTGGCGCCAGGTCGGCAACGGACGCCGCGTCCCTCGCCACGGCGCCGACGACCGGGATGCGAGCCACGCCAGCGGGCGCGGCTGCTCCGCGCACGGTGACGTCCCCCAGGTCCCGGACGGACGAATCGGGCGCGACGGGCTGGGCGGTGACTGCGGCGGCGAGACCCAGGGCGAGCACACTGGGTGCCGCGAGGCGGCGAAAAACAAACATCAGCATGTGCTGATTCTACCACGGACGGCGTTAAGGGCCGCCGCCTCCGGGCGCTCGGCGAGATTCCGTGGACGCTACCTTCTGCCGTCCCCAGCCGGTCGCCCATGCGCGCCATCGTCGTCGGGGCCGGAGACGTCGGCTACGACGTCGCGCGCCTCCTCTCGCTCCAGCGCCACGACGTCACCGTCGTCGATACCGATGCCGAGAGGATCGAGCACGTGCGCAACACCCTCGACGTGCTGGCGGTGGTCGGCTCCGGCACCAGCACCGAGACGCTGCGACAGGCGGGCATCGAGGAGGCCGACCTCATGGTGGCGGTCACCGACATCGACGAGGTCAACATCATCGCCTCGATGCTGGCGGAGCGCGTCGGCAAGTCGGCCGAGGACACCACGACCATCGCGCGCGTCCGCTCCGACGAGTTCGCCGGCGAGAACGCGGTCCTCACCCTGGGCGACTTCGGGATTGACCACATCATCCACCCCGAGCAGTCGACGGCCAACGAAGTCGTCGCCCTCCTGCGCCGCGCCGCCGCGACCGATGTGGTCGACTTCTGCCGAGAGCGTCTCCAACTCGTCGGCATCCGCATCGAGCGAGACTCGCCTGTGATCGGTGTCCCGCTGGCGCAGCTGGCGCGCCGCAGCCCGCTTCCGTTCCGCATCATGGGCATCTCGCGCGGCGTGCGCACGATCATGCCAACGGGCGACGAGCGGCTGTTCGGGGGAGACCAGGCGTTCGTCCTGGTCGAGAACGGCCGCATCTCGGAGGCGGCCCGCATCCTCGGCAAGGAGGCTGGCCGACTCCGCCACGTGATGATCCTCGGCGGCACGACCGTCGGCGCCCGCGTGGCCGCCGGCCTCCTCCAGCAGGGCCGAGGACGCCGGGCCATGCAGGTCAAGCTGGTCGAGGCCGATCGCCAGCGGGCCGAGGCGCTCGCCGAGTCGCTCGAAGGGGCGCTCGTGATCCACGGCGACCCCGCCGACATCGACCTGCTGGCGCGCGAAGGGCTCTCGGAGACGGACGCCGTCGTGGCCGTCACGCCCGACGAGGAGTCGAACCTGGTCGGCTGCCTCATGGCGAAGCACCTGGAGGTTCGAAAGACCGTCGCGCTGCTGTCCAAGAGCGCCTACATCCCGATCTCGCAGTCCATCGGCCTGGATGCGGCGGTGAGCCAGAAGCTGGCCGTCTCCCGCGAAGTCCTTCGGTTCCTGCGCGGCGCGCACGTCCGGTCGGTGGCGACGGTCCACGGACTCGACGCCGAGATCCTGGAACTGGTGGCCGACGAGGGCGCTCCGATCACTCAGGGCCCGCTGCAAGACCTCAGCCTCCCAAAGGGTGTCCTCATCGGTGCCGTCGTGGGGGCGAGCGTCGAGATCGCCACCGGCCAAACCCACATCCAGGCGGGCCAGCGAGCGGTGGTCTTTGCCATGCCTCACCGCGTCGACGATGTCGAGCCACTCTTTTCAGCGTCGTGACGCGTGATGACTCCCTGCTAAGGGATAGGCGCCAGCGGGTGCGCTCCGGGGGTATGCACGGCTGGACGCGGACATGATCCTCGACTGGAAAGGCGTCGCCGGTGTCCTGGGTGTGCTCCTCGCGGCTCTCGGGGTAGCTCTGCTGGCGCCCGCGGCGGTCGGGCTGGCATTCGGGGAGGCTGCCTGGACCGCCTTCGCCTGGACCGCGCTCGGAGCGCTCCTGGTGGGGCTGGGCCTGTGGAGGGTGTTCCCGCCAGCGGAGGAACTGCACGTCCGCGAGGGGTTCGCGATCGTGGGCCTCGCCTGGCTCGTGCTTTCGCTCGTGGGCGCGATTCCGTGGGTGGCGTCGGGCACGTTGGCGGAATACGTCGATGCTGTCTTCGAGGTGATGTCGGGGTTCACAACCACAGGCGCGACCATCCTGGGAGGCGCCGATACACCCGCGATCGAGGACGTGCCCAACGCGTTCCTCCTCTGGCGCAGCCTGACGCACTGGCTCGGCGGGATGGGGGTGGTGGTCCTTACGATCGCGGTGCTGCCTCTACTCGGCGTCGGCGGGATGCAACTGTTCAAGGCGGAGGCCCCCGGCCCCTCGGCCGACAAGCTGACGCCGCGCGTGACCGAGACCGCCAAGCGGCTGTGGGCCATCTACGTGGCGCTGACGGTAATCGAGGCGCTGCTGCTACTGCCCGCGATGTCGGTCTTCGACGCCGTCAACCATGCCATGTCCACCCTGGCCACCGGGGGCTTCTCGACGGAGAACGGGTCAGTGGGGCAGTACGGCTCGGCCTATGTGGAGTGGGTTGTCACCGCCTTTATGATGTTGGCGGGCATGAACTTCGCCCTGCACTTCCGTCTGTTTCAGCGCGACTGGTCCGCCACTAACAACGAGGAGTTGAAGGTGTACTTCGGCATCCTCGGCGGCGCGACGCTTCTGCTGACGCTCGTCCTGTGGTCGCCCACGGGGGACCTCTTGCCCGGTCCGGTCACGCTGGACGGTGAGATCGTCGAGGACGCCAGCCCGGTGGCTCGCGAGGTCGTTCGCTACGAGGGCATCGGCGAGGCCCTCCGCTACGGAGCGTTCCAGGCGGCCGCCATCATCACCACGACCGGCTTCGGCACGGCCGACTACGAGGTGTGGCCCCCGCTGGCGCTCGTCGTCCTGTTCTCGCTGTTCTTCGTCGGTGGGATGGCGGGTTCCACAGGCGGGGGCGTCAAGGTGGTGCGTGTGCTGCTGCTGCTGAAGAACTCGTATCGCGAGTTTCGCCAGCTGGTCCACCCGCAGGCCATTCTGCCAATTCGCCTCGATCACCGTGTGGTGCCGGATGGGGTGATGCGAAACGTGCTCTCGTTCATCGTCCTGTACGTCGGCCTGATCGGGTTGGGCACGCTGCTGATGGGTCTCCTCGGCCTGGACCTGTGGAGCGCCTTCTCGGCGACGTTCTCGTGTGTCGGCAACGTGGGGCCGGCGTTCGGCACCCTGGGCCCGACGGAGACCTACACCCACATTCCCGTCGTCGGGAAGTGGATCCTGACGTTCCTCATGATGGCTGGACGGTTGGAGATCTTCACCGTGCTGCTTTTGTTCTCCCCTGCGTTCTGGAGGAGATAGCGGACAAGTGGCACCGCTCGGGTCTTCAGCGCGGGCGGTGGCCGGTGCGAACCTCGATTCGCAGGTTGTCGATTAGCGCCTCTCGCCTCGTTTGTCCCACCAGCTGGCGATGGCTTCCTCGTGAGTAGCCCCCGGGTGCTTCTCGAAGTAAGCACGCATGTGGCGGTTGTACTCCAGCTGAGGCGCGATATGCTCGGACTTCTGCTTGTGGGTCGCCCGCCAGACGTCTGCGGCCTCGCCGAGTGTATGGCCCACACCATTGTGCAGGATGTCACGAACCGGACCTGTAAACCGAAAACTCCGGCCGACCTCTGACTCGAACCACTCTCGAAGCGGGCGGGTGCACCGCCACCCATCTTCGATGACGGTGTCCCTGGTAAACGTGGTCGGCATCGTACCAACTCGGGCAGTCCGTCTCTCGGGCTTGAGAACCGTGCCGTCTTTTAGAAACGTTTCGACCCGGTCGGCGATATCCAGCTTGGGTCCGGACGTGGGAAGACCGTTCTGTTGGCAGAATGAGACCAGCTCCTCCTTGAGCCAGTACCATGCGCGGAAGTCCTCAGGTGTGAGCTGACGATCCAGGGCGGGACGTGTGCCTTCCATCGAAGCGTGATTGGGGTGCCGGCTACGCGTGTGATAGACTGACTGTCGCGCTCGAATGGTCGCGGATGTTCATCTCAGGCCACTACTGCAGGGCGTTCTCGCTGACGCCCGTCGGTAAAAACATACGTCCCGCTGTGTACCTCGACGAACTCCGCGACTACTGCCTCGCCAAGACCGGCGCTACGGAGGATATGCCATTCGGGCCGGACGTCCTCACGTTCAAGGTGGCGGGCAAGGTGTTCGCCATGACCAACCTGGAAAGGATGCCGCTGGCGGTGGCCCTGAAGTGCGACCCGGAGCGGACCGTCGACCTGCGGGCGACCTACCACGGGGTCTCCGACGGTCCGTACCTGCGCAACTTGCTCTGGAACTACGTCCAGCTCCAGGCCGACGTGCCCGTCGCACTCGTCCGAGAGCTGGTCGACCAGTCGTACGACCTCGTGGTGTCGGGACTCCCGAAGCGAGAACGCCAGCGGTTGGCCGAGGCTGCCCGAGGCGCCTCGTAAACCCCTAGCTTCGAGCGCGCGTTTTTTCTCCCATCTCTCTCATCCCGTCCATGCGTGCTCTGCTCCTCGCCCTCCCGTTGCTCTTGGCCGCCTGTCAGACCGAGGCTGACGGTCCTGCCGCGCCAGCGGACTCGACGGCGGATCCGGCGCCCTCCGGTCCTGAGCGTGCCACGGCACAGATCGACGCCGTCGGAGACTCGGGGGTCTCGGGCACGGTCGAGGTGACCGCGCTGGAGGACGCCGTCGAGATTCGCTACAGCCTGGACGGCTTCACGTCGGAGACGCCCAACGGCTTCCACATCCACGAGAACGGCTCCTGCGAAGCCGACTCCTCCGGCACGCCCGCTGGCGCGGCAGGTGGGCACTTCAATCCGATGTCGAGCGAGCACGGGGCTCCGTCGAACGAGGCGACGAAGCGCCATGCCGGCGATCTCGGCAACATCGTCCCCGATGCCTCGGGCCGCGCGGTCGGGACCGTCGTCGACTCCGTGCTGGCGTTCTCCGGCCCTACGTCACTCATCGGAAAGGCCGTTCTCATCCACGGCGGCGAGGACGACCTGACGAGCCAGCCGAGTGGTGATGCGGGTCCGCGCATCGGCTGCGGTATCCTCCAACTGGCGAGCGCAGCGTCCGACGCCGCAACGACCGAGTCGTGACGCTCGACGCTGCCCGCTGGCGTGGGGCGATTCGGCAGGCGCCAGCGGGGACGTGGTGCCACAAGGGTGGCGGAGAGCGCCGCTATTTTGCGGCGAGGGCACATGCGACCAACCCGTGGCTGAGCAGAACGATCTCTTCCTGAGCGACAAGGAGCGGAAGCGCCAGGCGCAGACGCCGCTCATGCGCCAGTACTGGAAGATCAAGGATCGCCACCCCGGCGCCCTGCTGCTCTTCCGCATGGGCGACTTCTACGAGACGTTCGAGGACGACGCCATCACCGTCGCGGATGTCCTGGGCATCACCCTCACCAAGCGCGGCAACGGCGCCGCCGAGGAGATCCCGCTGGCGGGGTTCCCGCACCACGCCCTCGACCAGCACCTCCCGAAGCTCGTGCAGGCGGGGTACCGCGTCGCCGTCTGCGAGCAACTGGAAGACCCGAAGTACGCGCGCAAAATCGTCAAGCGCGGCGTGGTGGAGGTGGTCACGCCGGGCGTGGCGTTCCGCGACCCGCTCCTGGACGCGAAGCGGTCGACGTTCCTGGCGGCCGTCGCCTGGGGCGAGGGCAAGCAGTCCGGCACCGTCGGCGTGGCTTTCGCAGACGCCTCGACGGGTGAGTTCTTTCTGACCGAAGCCGCTGCAGACCGGCTGGGGTCGCTGCTCCAAACCATCGCGCCAGCGGAGGTGGTGGTCGACAAGCGCCAGACGGACCGGCTCCGACAGGCCATGCAGGCCGTCCAGGGCGGCGACCTGCCCTTCGCCATTACCAAGGAAGAGGACTGGGTCTTCGGGTTCGACTTCGCCACGGAGACGCTGCTCCGCCACTTCCAGACGCACAGCCTCAAGGGCTTCGGCGTGGAGGGCCTCACGGTCGGGGTCACCGCTGCCGGCGCTGCTCTGTACTACCTCGGCGAGACGCAGAAGGGACGGATTCCGCACGTGCGGCGGCTCCAGCGCTACCGCGCCGAAGACCACATCGCGCTCGACCCGGCGACCAAGCGCAACCTGGAGCTGGTCGCGTCGATGCAGGACGGCCGCCGGGACGGGTCGCTCGTGGGCGTGCTAGATGCGACGCTCACGCCGATGGGCGGGCGTCTCCTGCGGCAGTGGCTCGTGCGTCCGCTGCGCGACGTGGGGCGCATCCGCCAGCGGCTCGACGCTGTGGACGCACTGTTCCTGTCCCCCCGGCTTCGACGGTCGATCCGCGAGGAGCTTCGGCACGTCGGCGATCTGGAACGCCTGTGCGGCAAGGTGTGCACCTCGCGCGCGACCGCTCGCGACCTCGTGACGCTGGGCGCTACTCTGAAGCGCGTTCCCCCGCTCCGGGCTCTCGTCGAGACCGAGACCGCGGGTCTGCTGGGACGCCTCCAGGACCGGCTGGCGCCGTGTGCCGATGTGGTCGAGGCCATCGAGACGGCCCTCGTAGAGGAGCCGCCCGCTCAACTCGGCCAAGGAGGGACGATCCGCGCGGGCGTGGACGCCGAACTCGACCGCCTGCGCGACGTCGCGGGGTCCGGCAAGGAGTACCTAGCGGAGCTGCAAGCGCGCGAAGCCAAGCGGACCGGCATCTCCAACCTCAAGGTGGGCTACAACAGGGTCTTCGGGTACTACCTCGAAGTCACGAATGCGCACAAGGACAAGGCGCCAGCGGAGTGGACGCGCAAGCAGACGCTCACCAATGCCGAGCGCTACATCACGCAGGAACTCAAGGAGTACGAGGAGACGATCCTGACGGCCCAGGACAAGATCAGCGAGGTCGAGCAGCGCCTGTTCGAGCAGCTGCGCCAGTTCGTCGCCCAGTCCGTGGAGCCCATCCAGCAGAACGCGCGCGCGCTGGCCGCACTGGACGTGCTGGTCGGCTTTGCCGAGGTTGCCGAGCGCAACGGCTACGTCCGGCCAGAGGTGGACGACTCGGCTGTGCTGGACATCGAGGAGGGGCGCCACCCGGTCGTCGAGAAGATGCTGCCAGCGGGAGAGGCCTTCGTTCCCAACTCGGTCCGGCTGGCGGCGCCAGCGGGCGGCGACGCGGATGCCGCTGACGCGTCGGGGCAGATCCTGCTCATCACGGGACCGAACATGGCAGGCAAGAGCGTCGTGCTGCGGCAGACCGCCCTCGTGGTGCTGCTGGCGCAGGTGGGGTGCTTCGTGCCCGCTCGCAGGGCGCGCGTGGGCGTGGTGGATGCCCTGTTCACGCGGGTGGGCGCGAGCGACAACCTGGCCGCTGGCGAGTCCACGTTCCTCGTGGAGATGAACGAGACGGCCAACATCCTCAACAACTGCTCGGCGCGGTCGCTCATCCTCCTCGACGAGGTGGGCCGCGGCACGTCCACCTTCGACGGCCTGTCGCTGGCGTGGGCCATCGTCGAGCACCTCCACGAGACGCCTGCGAGCGCTGCGCGGACGCTCTTCGCGACGCACTACCACGAGCTGGACGCCCTCTCGCACCAGCTGGCGCGTGTGCGGAGCCTCTCGGTGCAGGTCCGCGAGCACGAGGGCAAGGTGGTGTTCCTCCGCACGCTCGTGCCCGGCGGGGCGGACCACAGCTACGGCATCGAGGTCGCTCGCATGGCGGGCCTGCCTGATTCCGTGGTTGCCCGCGCAAAGACGGTGCTGCGACACCTCGAAGCCCACGATGTGGCCGCCGAGGTGGGCGTCGAAGGTGGCCTCTCCGGCGACGGCCTGCCGACTGTGACGCGCCCGTCGGTCGGCGCGATGCCCTCTCCGTCGGCGGCGCCCGTCGCGCTGGCGGCCCCCGACCCGGTGGCCACGGAGGTCCTCGACCAACTGTCCAGCCTCGACCCGGACCGCATGACGCCGCTGGAGGCGCTGACCGCGCTGGCCAACCTCAAGCGCACCGCTGGCGAGTAGCAACGCGATCCTCGCCTGCGAGTAGGGACGCGATCGCCAGCGGGTACAATGTGGCCGGTACCTGCGGCATCCGATGCAGGCATCGCTCGTAGAACCCGCATGAGCCGAGCCTTCGTTAAGGAGGGTGCCCCCGAGGCGCCTGTCGTCATCCCGCCGCGTCCGCCGCTGCCCGCCGGCGTTCCCAACTATGTCACGCCCAACGGTTTGGCGGCGCTGCGCGACGAGAAAGGGGCGTTGGAAACCGAGCGCCGTGCACTCGAAGGCGACGCTGCGGAGACCGTCCGCCAGCGGGACATCCTGACAGGCCGGCTACGAGACCTCGTGGAGCGCATCGCCAG
>JBCDLV010000091.1:0-10778 GCA_038744895.1 Bacteroidota bacterium
ACGACCGACGCCATGAACATGGCCGCCGTCCGCGACCGCTACGGACCCCGCGACCGCGCGGTCCTGCCCCTGCTGGCGGGCGCCGACGTGATCCTCAACGAAACATCGCCGAGGCGAGCCATCGGGTTCGTGGTGGACGCCGTGCAGTCGGGCCGACTCTCCGAGGAGCGAATCAACGCGTCGGCACGACGAGTCCTGCGGGGCAAGGCTCGGATCGGCCTGCACACGGCGTCGGCACCCGAGCGAAGCCGACTCCGCCGGATGCTCACGGAGGTGCGCGGGGCCCCGCTGGCGGATGCGCTGACGCAGTCGGCGGTGACGGTAGTCCGGGGAGGGCTGATCCCCGTGACCGGTCAGCGCGTGGCCCTGGTGCAGCTGGCGAACTTCGACGCCGGCCGAGCGATGACGCGGATGGAGCGCGACCTGAGAGCGGACCGCCAGGTGCGGATCACGCGGCGGGGGGGCAACCGGGGCGATGCCGTCGCCGCCGCGCGGGACGCCGACGTGGTGGTTCTCGCGATGCATCTCGACGTGATGAAGCGCGCCGCTCCCGAGCCGACGCGCCAGCAGCGCGATGTCATCGCGGCGATCTCGTCGACGGGAACCCCTGTCGTGGCGGTCACCATCGGGAATCCCTACGCGGCATCGCACGTCGCCGACGCCGAAGGCCTCGTCATGGCGTACGACGGAACCGTCCGCACGGCGACCGCCGTGGCCGACGTGCTCCGCGGGCGCCGCGAGGCCACCGGGCGCCTGCCAGTCTCTGTGCCAGGCCTGTAGCCGCAGCATTCGCCCCGCTGGCGGTCGCGCCGGTCGCTGGGGGGCGCCAGCGGGAGGTGCCGAGGACTCCCTCACGTGGCGTGCCTCTGCCGGCCTACGTGTCCAGGCCCACGGCATCGGCGAGCGTCGAGAGGCCGTCGCGGTCGAGGTAGCGGACGAGGCCCTTGTGGATCTGCCCGATCAGTCCGGGGCCAGCATAGACGAGCCCGGTGTAGACCTGGAGCAGTGACGCTCCGGCTCGAATGCGCTCGTAAGCGGCCTCGGCAGAGTCGATCCCGCCCACGCCGATGATCGGGACCGTGCCGCCAGTGGTCCGGTACAGGTGCCGCGTGAGGGCCATCGCCCGCTCCGCCAGCGGACGCCCGCTCAGCCCGCCCCTTCCGATCCGGTCGATCTCGCCCGCTGGCGTTTCGAGCCCGTCTCGGTCAGACGCCGTGTTGGACGCGATGAACCCGTCGACGCCGTGATCGAGGGCGATCTGGACCAACTCGTCCGTGGCGGCCGCGTCCACGCCGTCCGCTGGCGGGGGAGACCACTTGACCAGCACCGGCGGCCGGTCGCCGGGGAGCTCGTCCATCACCGCCGCCAGCAGGCCATCGAGGGCGTCCGGCGTCTCGAAGGTCTTGCCCTCCGCGGTGTTGGGGCAGGAGACGTTGATGGCCAGGTAGTCGGCATGAGGGGAGAGCGCGCGGACCGACTGGCGGAAGTCCTCGACGCCGGCGTCGCCCAGGATGTCCGGGCTGTGGGTCTTGGCCACATTGATGCCGAGGACGAATCCCCGCTGGCGCTCCGTGGTCGCGAGCCGATCCGCAACAGCTGAGGCGCCATCGTTGTTGAGCCCCATCCGGTTTACGAGCGCGTGGTCCGAGGGCAGCCGAAACGCGCGAGGGCGAGGGTTGCCCTCCGACGGCAAGGCACTGACGGAGCCGACCTCCGCGAACCCCAGCCCGAGGGCGCCCCAAAACGGCACCAGCTCCGCGTTCTTGTCAAATCCCGCGGCCAGCCCGACGGGCGAATCGAACCGGAGCCCCCACACGGTCTGCGCCAGCCGTGGGTCGGCACGGGGGAAGAGGCTGCGAACGACGCCCGGCGCCAGCTGGCCCATCCGCGCCGCCTGCACGCCGAGGCCGTGGGCATTCTCCGCGTCGAGCTGAAACAGAAGCGGGCGGACCAGGGAGTACAGGGACGTCGGCAACGAGATGGGGGACTGGCGTGGCGCTTGATCTAGCGCGCTGCCAGCCCCCCAGTTCCCACCGACTGGTTTCCTGCTACCAGCCCGGTGCCAAGTTGAAGCCGAAGACGCCGCGCCCGGGCGACAGGTCGCCGTCGTCGTCCCAGCGGGAGAACGGCAGCGCGTAGTAGGGCTCGATGATGAGCGCGCCCAGCAGGTTGATCCGGGCCGAGACGCCAGCGGAGAAGATCGGCTCCTGGTCGCCGAAGGCGCGTCCGTAGGTGAACTCGACGGGACCGTCCGCGGAGAGCCCGCGGAAGTAGGGCGACTCGCCCCAGGCGAACCCGGCGTCACCGAAGAACACGAGCTCCGTCGGCAGGTAGGGGAACGGGATCAGACCAAGCTGTGGCACGCCGAGCAGCGGAATCCGCGCCTCCACGGAGGCCACGCCGATCCGGTTACCGAAGAGCGACGAGAGGTAGTCGTCGAACTGCGTGGATGTCGAGATGTCGAACGAGCGGGCGCCGTAGCCTCGGACGAGCTGCGGGTTGCCGAGGAAGAGCGGCGACAGCTGGCCCCTCTCGGCGTCTGACCCGTAGCGTCCAAAGTGGAGCGCGCGAACCGCGAGCGTGACGGGTGCCCGGCGCGGCAGGAAGGGGGTGCGCACGAACTGGTAGTGCCGCGCGTCGACCGTCGCAGAGGCGAACGTCAGCGTGCCGGTCACGATGTCGCCACCGATGCGGTAGCGAGATCCTCGGATGGGAGATGTAAACCCGAAAAGCGACGTGTCACCGACGTAGGCGGCTCCACCCTCGACGAGGTTGAGCGGCTCGGGAACGGAGCCCTCCAGGTCGCGCCGCTCCACGGCGAGTCCGCCGCCCTCCGTCGCGAAGACGGCGTCGTATTCGAGGTCATACCCGAACCGACGGTAGCCGGCCTCGGCCTCGATCCGCTGACTCTGGTTGAACGGGTACGACACGAGGCCCGACGCCTGCGTAATCGAGATCCGGTAGAAGTACCGCGTGAGCCCGAAGTCCACCTCGTCCGGCTGCTGGAGCGGCGGCCGGTCGATGAACACCTGCAGGAACGGCGTGTGGCCGACGATGCCGCCGTACGTCAGCCGGTTGCCGCGGTTGAGGTACAGGGCCTGCCCGCCAATGTCCTTGAACGTCCCGTTGGCAGCGACCGCCAGCCCGAGCACGTTGTCGCTCAGCTGGTCGGAGAAGAGGAACGAGATGCCGCCGTTGAGCCCGAAGCCCGAGCTGTAGTACGGATCGTACCCCGCGCCGATGGTGGGCTGGCTGATGTAGTCCAGCGACAGCTTCGGCGAGTAGCCGCGCGTCGGGTACTGCTCGTCCTCCGGCAGGCCACCGGTCGCGTCTGCGAGGTACTCCTGGACGGTGGACCGCGTGAGCGCATCCGCTGGCGGAAGCACGTGCGCCTGGTCGTACGACGAGGCTACGACGGCCTCGCCCTCGGCATCGGCGGCCTCCTTACGGTAGACCGAGTAGCGCTGCCCTTCGAAGACGGAGAAGGCCAGGTTGCCGGTGCCTGCGGCGACCGAGAGCGCAGGCGAGAAGTCGGTGATGCCCGAGACGCCCGTCGCCAGGTTGGTGACCTGGAACGCCTCCCCGGTGGCCATCGCCAGCCGGTACACGTTGTTGAATCCGTCTTGGTCGGAGATGAAGTAGAGGCTCCCACCGTCCGGACTCCACTGCGGGTTGATGTGCTTGCCGGTGAAGATGCTCAGCGCCTCGACCTGCCCGGTGGCCACGTCGTAGAGCGCCAGCTGCATCGACGAGAACGTCATGCGGACGAAGTCGGTCTCGGGGCCACGGTCGGTCACGAAGGCGATCGTTTGGCCGTCCGGGCTCCACGCCGGCTGGAGGTCTGCGAAGCGGTCGTTGGTCAGCTGGCGCACGGTACCGGTCGCCAGGTCGATGGTGTAGAGGTCCGTGATGCCGCCGCGCATGCCGGTGAACACGATCGTCTCGCCGTCCGGAGAGAACGACGGGTCACGGATGGCACCGAGGCCGGACACCGCCAGCCGGCGGGTCACGTCGCGGGACTCCACGTCCAGCACGGCGATCTCGTTGTCCCCGGAGGCGAAGACGACGTAGGCGAACTGCTGGCCGTCGGGGCTCCACGCGCCGGCACTCTCGATGAAGCGCAGGGCGTCGAGGTGCGGGTCGGTCGTCGCGCTCTCCAGCTTGGTCAGGACCTCGCCCGTCTGGGCGTCGGCGAGGAACAGGTCGATGCCGAACAGGTCGAGCTCGCTCAGGTAGGCCACGTACCGCCCGTCGGGCGATAGCTGTGGCGCGATGTTGATCGATCCGGTTTCGCGTTCACTCGCCAGCAGGCGCGTCGCGTTGAAGCGGGGGAGCGAGTCCGGATACGCGAGGAAGCGGGGGCGCCCCGGCCGGTTGCCCTCGCGCCGGGCCTCGGCGCGCGCCAGCCGCTCCTGCGCGATCTCTGTCTGCTCTTCCTCGGTGCGGTCTGGCCCGGGCACGGATCGGCCAGCAGAGGGTGGCACCAGTTGATCGCGGAGCGCCTGCTCCCACCGGGCCGAGAACTCATCGGGGGACAGCCCCGTCACGGCCACGATCGCGGAGTCGAGTGGGATCTCCATCGCCGTTCGGAAGAACTGGACGCCCGCCTCGTCGCCGTAGGTGCCCGCCAGGTAGGCCCAGAACGGTTGGCCGTACTGGTACTCGTTGTAGGCGCCGGACCGCTGGAGGTCGGTGACGGTCGGGAAGTCGTCGCGAAGCAGCGCGTCTCGCATCCACATCGACGTCAGGGCGTCTTCGCGGCCGACGGAGAAATACTCGGCCATGCCCTCGATCACGAACAGCGGCATCCGAACGAACTGCGCGAACCGGCCGCTCCGCTGCGACATGTCGTATTGGAACTGGTGGACGAGCTCGTGACCGAGGACGTGATCGGTCTCGGCGTAGGTGCCGGCCATCGGGAGCACGACCCGCTGGCGCGCACCTTCCGTCACACCCTGCGTGCCTTCTCCGATGTTGGCGATGTTGGTCTGCCGGAAGTCGGCGTCGTCGGCGTAGAGCACGATCGACTTGCGCTCGTCGAACTCATGGCCCAGGATGGCGCTCAGCCGGTCGTACCAGCGCTCGGCCATGCGCCCCACGTCCTGGGCGGCCGTCTCCATCCCCTCGTAGTGGTAGAGGTCGAAGTGCTCTGTCTCCAGGATGCGGAAGTTGAAGTCGTCGTACCGGACCTTGTTGCGGCCGAAGTACTGTGCCTGAGCCTCGGGGACGAGTGCGAAGAGCGTCGCGAGGATGACGAGAGCCGAAAGTGTAGTTCGCATGGGACTTGGGGGCGGTACGGGTCGGCCGTGGCAACGGCCGTCGACGTTACGCGGGGTACGAAGAAACGCCCTCGCTAACGCCGTGTCCAGCACGGTGGCAAGGTGGATACACCGTGCAGATCAGTCTCGCATGCTTCTGTACCCAGGCCTGTGGTCTGGGTTCTTCGGATCGGCCCCTTGGAGCGATCCTGGGGGCCTCCCCAGGGAGCGTCTAGGGGAACCCGTGAGAGCGCCTGGGGCACGAGCGAGAGCACGCGACGCGACACGAACCGACGACCGCTGGCGTTCGTACCCTGCCCCGATCAGGGGCTTTGGTTTTGCCCCGTCTCCACGCCCATGCCTACCGTTCTCGCATCGACCGCCCGTGACGGCGCGCGCCTTCGGTTCCGCATCTTCAGCGCTCTCGTTCTCGGGGTGGTCGCGTTCCTGGGAGCCCGTCTGGTGCAGATGCAGATCATCGACCAGGAGCAGTACGCCACGGAAGCCGAGGGCAACGCGATCGAGACCAAAATCGTCCGGCCGGCTCGCGGGTACATCTTCGACCGCAACGGGACGCTGCTGGTCGACAACGAGACGACGGTCAGTATCACCGTCTCGCCGCGTTACTTCGACGAGTCGTCGCTCCCCCTCGTGTCCGAGCTGGCAGGCGTGCCGCTCGACCGCGTCCGCCAGCGGTACGATCAGATCCTAGAGCGCAGCCGGTATCAGGAAGACATCCTGCTGGAGAACGTGCCCTTCTGGACGTTCGCTAGGCTCCAGGAGAATCAGTACCGGCTCCGGGGCATCTCCTTCCGGGAAGATCAGCAGCGGCGCTACCACGGCCCCGCCTACCTGACGCACGTCCTCGGCTACGTCAACGAGATCGACCCCGACGAGCTGGAAGGGATGGAGTCCCAGGGCTACCGGCTCGGCGACCGCATCGGAAAGCGCGGCATCGAAGCGTCGTACGAAGCCGTACTTCGCGGGCGAGTGGGCCGCGAGTTCGTGCTCAAGAACGTCCACGGGATGGAGGTCGAGAGCTACGAGGGGGGCGAGCAAGACGTCGAGCCGCAGTCAGGGGTCGCGCTCACCCTGGCGGTCGATGTCGAGGTGCAGGCCCTCGCCGAGAGCCTCTTCGTGAACAAGCGGGGCGGCGCCGTGATGATGGACGTCAACACCGGCGAAATCATCTCGATGGTGTCGGCGCCGAGCTACGACCTCGACATCTATCGCGACGGGTTCACGCAGTCCGAAGTGGACTACTTGTATCGCAATCCCGAGCGGCCGGAGTTCAACCGGGCCACGCAGTCGTCGCAGTTGCCCCCGGGATCCACGTGGAAGCCGTTCATGGCGGCCGTCGCATTGGAGGAGGGGATGATCGAAGAGGACACGCAGTTGTTCTGCGGCGGCGGCTACGTGCTGGGCCGGCTGTACCGATGCCACGGTGGCGCCCACGGGCGTATCGCCGTGCGAGACGCGATCCGCGTCTCATGCAATACGTTCTTCTTTCGCCTGAAGAACGACACGTTCCGGAACGAGCGGCATCCGGAGGGTATCCGCATGGACCTCGACATGTTCGGGTCGTGGGCCAACCGCTTTGGCTTCGGCCAGTATGCTCCGTTGGACCTGCCGCTCTCGGACCAGGTCACCGGGCTGATTCCGGACTCGTCGTATTACGACCGTGTCTTCCCAGGTGGGTGGGGACCCGGCTACACGGTCAACCTCGGCATCGGGCAGGGCAACATGGGCGCCAGCCCGCTCCAGCTGGCGCGCTACACCGCGGCCATTGCCAACGGGGGCACGCTGCCGACGCCGCACCTGGTGCGCGCCCAGACGGATCCCGCCACCGGCCTCGTGACGGAGCCTTCGCTGCGACGCGCGCGCGATCTCAACCTGGAGCCTCGGAACCTCGCCGTGATCCAGGCGGGCATGACCGACGTGGTCGAAGGCGCAGGCACGGCCCGCCGGGCCCGGATCGAAGCCGTCGGCGACTTCCCGAAGATCCCCGTCGCCGGGAAGACGGGCACGTCTCAGAACCCGCGTGGCAAGGACCACTCCGTGTTCATCGCCTACGCGCCAGCGGACGATCCTCAGGTGGCCGTGGGAGTGATCGTCGAGAACGCCGGGTACGGAGGGACGGCCGCCGCGCCGATCGCCAGCCTGATGATCGAACAGTACTTCCGCGGCCAGACGTTCCGGCCAGACCTGGTTCGCTTCGTCCGCGCACAGCGATCCACCGGCCGGATCTGATCGGGAAACGGGGAATGGGGGAGTAGGCAGAGTGATGCCATCCCCAGTCTGCCATTTCCCATCTCCCTATTTGCTACTCCCCCTCCATGCGTCCCTGGTACAAGAACCTCGACCTCGTCTCGCTGGCGCTGTGGTTGGGCCTGGTAGCGGTCGGACTGACTGCAATCTACAGCGCGACACATGGGCCCGCCCGGGAGTTCTTGTTGCTGTCCGTGCAGCAGAACTTCAACCGCCAGCTGACCTTCTTCGGCGTCTCGGCGGTCGTGATGGGCGTAATCCTGCTCTTGCCGGCGCGGTTCATCGTCAAGCTGGCCCCGGTGGCCTACGTGTTCTGCCTCGGCCTGCTGGGGGCGGCGCTGGTGTTCGGCCGAGAGATCAACGGGGCTAAGAGCTGGCTCTACGTCGGCCCCATTGGGTTGCAGGTGGCCGAGATCGCCAAGGTGGGCACGGTCCTCGCCGTCACAGCCGTCCTGTCGAAGAAAGAGGCCCGACGTGGGAGCTGGCCACACCTGATCGCAGCTGCGGTGCTGATCCTGATCCCCGCTGTGCTCGTGGTGATGCAAAATGACACCGGCACGGGCCTGGTCTTCCTGGCGCTCATCCCCGTGATGATGTTCTGGAGCGGGACCGTCCCGCTGCCATGGATGGCCCTTCTGGGAAGTGCTGCGGTGGCTGTGTACCTGGTCATCGTCAACCCACTGTGGGCCGCCATCTTCGTTGTCGCGGCGACTGCGGGTATGGTGGTGTGGACCCGCAGCAAGGGCATGGCGGCTCTGATGCTGGTAGGCGTCGGTGCCATCGCTATCGCGTCCTGGTTCGGTCTTTTCCGTGTGCTGGAGCCTCACCAGGTCGACCGCCTCGTTGCCTTCGACGACCCGGAGGCGTACCGCTACGGGGCGGGTTTCCACGTGATCCAGGCCAAGGCCGCCATCGGGTCCGGCGGCTTCCTCGGGAAGGGCTTCACGAACGGCACCCAGACGCAGCTCGCCTACATCCCGGAGAACTCGACCGACTTCATTTACTGCGTCATCGGGGAGGAGTTTGGCTTCATCGGCACGATGGGGCTGCTGCTGCTCTTCGCGTTGCTCCTCATCCGGCTGGCGTCACTGGGGGTGCAGGCAGGCTTCGCGTTGCCTCGATTGTTCATCGCCGGGGCCACCGGCATCTTCCTGGTCCACATCATCATCAACGTGGGCATGACCATCGGCCTCATGCCGGTGATCGGCATTCCGCTGCCGTTCGTCTCGTACGGTGGCTCGGCCCTGCTGGCGAACACGGCCTTGCTCGGGATCGCGCTGAACCTGCACGCCCGGCGCGACGAGTTCGCGGTCTACTCGTAGTCCTCCGCCCGCTGGCGGAGGGTGCGGAGGCCTCGAAGGACTGCGTCGCGATTGGACGCTGAAGTCATCCACGTGGGAAGCCGGCTCGCCATGGATGCGTTGCACCAGCCGCGACCTGGGGTGCGGGAGCGCTCTCGGAGCTTGGCCGAGACGTGGCGCTCCCGTAGGTCGAGGTGGTCCTGGTGGTACGCCCAGAGCGTGTGACCTACGCACCGCGTTTGGAGCCACAGCGGAAGCCCGAAGTAGTCATCCGTCGGTAGATCGGGATGGGTTACCAGGGGCTCCGGAGCGCCAGCGGTGTCCGAGAAGCCGCACGCAACGCAACTCACCCGGGCGCCCGTCGAGTGCGGGAGAATCATCGCACGTGCGCCGCATCGTGGGCAAACGACCCAGATGGGACACGCATCCGATGGTTGCCGCAGCGAGTGAAGGGACGTCCGGTCGTCCAGCGAGCGCGTCGACACGGCTAGGGTGTCTCTCGTACGAACACTGTCCGCCGCCCTCGGGGGTCGACGAGGTGCAGCCGATCACCGAACAGGGCGATCTCAGCGGCACCAGGAAGGGCCGTGAGTGTCAGACGGCGGCCGTCGAGCCTGCCGGAGTAAGACGCCGGGGCTCCCTGGCCCTCGCGTCGGTCGGCCCCGCGGAGGATGACATGCCCCGTCGGGTTCACGACCAGGACCGTCGAGAGCGTTCCCCTCGCTAGGTCTCTCGTTGCGTCGGCGTCTCCGACCACGTGTGTAGCCGACCAACGTCCCACGATCGACTGGCCGTCTAGCCGAACGTCTCGGTCCGGTCCGGTTTGACCAAACACCCCCGGGGTAGTGCCGACAGCGAGCGCCAGCAGGACGAATGCGGGGAAGCTGCGAGGCATGGTGACAGGCGGTCGGGGTCGCGAAGGGTACGCGCATCGCGCGGATGCTGCATCCGTCACCGCTCCGCGAGGAGCGCCAAGACGCTACCAACTCGCACGAAGGGTGCGATGGACTCGTACGGGACCCGCACATCGAACGTGCCGGCGGCGTACGGCGCGAGCTCGTACGGGCCCACGTGGATGTCCAGCGAGTCGGCCCCGAGCGTGAGGTCGAGGTACCCCTCACGGATGGCACCCAAGCCTTCCGCGACGAACGCCCCGCTGGCGACGTCATGCGGAAGGCCGAGTCGGTGCGGAAGGGCATCCCGGACGGCCCGCTCGACGTGCGTAGCCAGTGTGTCGCCCCAGGGCGTGCTCGGCCGGAACAGGTCGTGAGGCGCAAGGGCGAGTCCCGTATGGAGGTCGAACGTGAGCGTGACGACGGTGGAGGTCCCGTGCGCCCCGCCGGTGTATGCGTCGATGCCAACGCGCGTGCTGAGTACGTCGTCGGTGACGAAGAGCGCTGCCAGTCCGCCCTGGATTTCGATCACGGGCTGTACGCCAGCGGGGGACCGCGCGCTCGGGTAGAGGGCTTCCGTCACGGCGGCCACGCTGTCGCGGATGGTGGCGTTGATGGCCCGCAGAACGGCCGCTCTCGGGTCGCCGGGTGCCTCGTGCAGTTGAGGATACCCGACGTCTACCCACGGAGTCCCGTCGGGTCCCTCGACGACCAGCGCCTCGATCCACACCGAGACGGTTGAATCATCCGGTGTGTCGCCAGCGGGGACGAGTGCGCTGCACCCGCCGAGGACGGCCGCCAGCCCGAAGGCGACGCCCAGTGAAGAGCGGACGAGTGAGCCGAGGCGGAGCAGGGAGCCGGTTAGCTTCGCACGCCCCACGATAACCCTCCCCGCCATGGAGGACACGCTCGCTGCCGCCGTTCGCTCGGCGCTCGCCTCCCTCCCCGACCTGCCCGACGCGTTCGACCCCTCGGACGTCGACGTCGAGTTCCAGACGCCGAAGGACCCGAGTCACGGCGACCTGGCGACCAACGTGGCGCTCCAGCTGGCGCGTCCG
>JBCDLV010000092.1:0-10675 GCA_038744895.1 Bacteroidota bacterium
CGACGAGGCGCGACGGCGCGTCATGGATGCCGAGCGAGATCGAGTACTCGACATCGCGGTCGGCCTCGTTCAGAGGGGGCTCCTCGATACGTCGGCGGAACTGTCCGTCGGCTCGACGCCAGGTGTCTCCGTCTTCACGAACCGAGAGGTGGCGATCGGGGGAGACGGCACGGACACGCTCCGCATTACCGAGATCCGCCCAGGCACATACGTGTTCTACGACATGGGACAGGTGGCCCTGGGCTCGGCGCGGCTCCAGGACTGCGCCCTTCTCTGTGTGGCGACCGTGCTTAGCCAGACACGCTTCGACGATGGGACGGAGCGAACGATCACCGATGCAGGCAAGAAGGTGCTGACCTCGGACCGCCGAGCCGGTGCGACGACGTACGGAGAAGTCCTGTACAGCCCGCGGACGATGATCGCGCACCCGCACGCCCGCGTCGTGGCCTTGAGCGAAGAGCATGGGTGGGTCGACACGCCAGGTGGCTCCATCTGGGCGGTCGGCGACTCGGTATTCGTCGTCCCGAACCATGCGTGCGTGGCCGTCGCCACGCGACGCCAGCTGTACGTGACGGACGGCGACGAAGTGGTGGATACCTGGGACGTTCTGGCCCGCTAGGACCGGTCGTGTCACGCAGAGACGGGGCTTGCCGGGCAGCGATTGACCCGGGTGTGATGGAACGCCAGCGGGAGGCATGCCGGTCGGTAAACGCCCGCTGGCGCCCGTTGGCACGACCCTGACAACAGCAGAGATGAACCCGACTTCTCTCCTGTGTCACAGGTGCTCTACTGCCTTGCTGCGGTCATCGTATTCGCCTTCTTTGCCCTGACGACGCAGTCGTCGGAGAGCGAGGCGGCGAGCACCTTGGTCGAGCGCGAGATCGAAACCGCGGCGCACGGCGTGGCGCAGCGCTGGTCTGCCCAGGTCAAGGCGCGCGCCTTCGACGAAGCGGACACCGCGGGTGGTCTCGGGCTCCGAACTACGACGGCCGGCCTCACCGCGTCCCCGGCGTTCGGGCCGGATGACACGGAAGCTGGCCTCGACCAGTTCGACGATGTCGACGACTTCGATGGGTTGGCGATTCAGGACACCGCGCTCGTGGGAGCCGCCCGAGACCGCCCGGTCGCCTTCGACGTCACCGCAGCGGTGACCTACCGAACGGATGCACTCGGCGTGTCCACCTCGGCCACGCTGACCAAGGAGGTCGCGCTGACGGTCACCGAGGTCGGCGCCGTGGATCGGCCCCCGGTACGCATCGAAGTACCCGTCCACGTCACCGCCGCCAGCCAACACCTCCGCACTCGATGATCGCCCAACTCGACCATCTCATCGCGGTCTTCGTCGGCGCGTTTCTGATCCTGGCGCTGCTCGTGGTCCAGAAGCGGACGACGCTCACGCAGGCGGAGACGACTCTCTCTCAGGTCTCCCGCGTCCAGGCGGACGCGATGGTAGAGGTCCTCGCACAAGACGTAGAGAACGTCCTGACACCCGACCTCGCCAGCGGGACGGGATTCCCGTTCGAGATCCGAATCGACACTGCCAGCGGGCAAACATCATCGCTCTCCCTGACGACGCTCGTTCGTACGACCGTGGCCGACTCGGCCACCGGCCTCGCGGCGTTCACCCCCGGACGCGTTCGCTACGACCTCACCCCATCGGGGCGGCGCATCTGGACGGGGCTGGATTCAGCGGACGTGTACCGCCTCGACCGCTCGGTCGACACCGGCGCTGGATTCGACCGCTCGCCTCTCGGCGAAGTGGTCGGCTTCGACGTCGCAGCGCTGACCCCGGGGGGCGCTCGTCGGATTGGCTCGCTCCCCGCCGTGCCGGAGCAGCTCGCACTCTCGTTGGCCGTCGCCGCCGATGCACCCACGACGCGCGGCGACGGGACACGCTCCGCGCGTGACCGCATCGTACGGGCCGAGGCGTCGGTCCGCCCCGCAAACCGCTAACCACATCCTGCCATGGGACGCTTTCTTCTGCTTGTCCTCGCCGGTGCCGTCATCGGCAGCTACGTGCTCTCCGGGTCCGTCTTGGACCGGGCGTCGGCGGATGCCGGTGTCGCTGCCAACGGGCAGAACCGCTCGCTCGCCCGCGAGGCCGCCGAGGCTGCGCAGGCCGTCGTCGTAGGCGACCTGGTCGACCCCGCCACGGGCCGCTTCCGTGGGGCGCTCACCCTTCCCCAAGCGTTCCAGGCGGGTGGGGGGCAGGCCACCGTCGAGGACTACAGCCTCTCCGCCGACGGCAGGGAGGCGACGGTCCGTGTGGCCGCTCGCGTCGGAACGGCCGCTCACCGGTTCACGAGCACGTACCGGCTCAGCCCGATCGACTGGCTCGGCCCGATGGTGCTCGAGACGCCCTATGCGAGCGCCAACGTCGAGCCAGGCGCCACGATCCGATCTGAGCCCGCTAGCGGGGACCGCGGCATTTACGTCGATGTGAGCCGGTTCGACGACTACGACCTCTCGTCCTTTCTCTCCGAGATGGAAATGGCGCAGGATCTGAGACGGGCGATCCCGGGCGAGCCCGTGTTCCTCCTCCGCGGTCCGGCCATGGCCGCGGCACGCGACGCATCGCGCACGCCGACAGCGGCAGACATCCGCGCTGAGGCCATCCGCACCTTCCGGGCCGGCGAAGACACCCGGATCGAGTCGGATCACGTCGTGTCCGGAACCGAGCGCTACGGCAGTCTCGGAGACTTCGGCAGCGCGGACCCCCGGATCGTCATCATCAAGGGTGATCTGAGGGTGCCATTCGGTGCGCGTCTCGAAGGCAACGGCGTGCTCATCGTCGAGGGAGACCTTCGAATCCAGGGCGACATGACCTGGGAAGGCCTCGTCGTGGTCTCTGCCCCTGAGGATCGCCAGCATGTCGAGGTAGATCTCGGCGACGCGGAGCTCAGAGGCTCCCTGCTCGTGGACCAGGAGGCGCCACCGCCCGGTGGCCACACCGACCTGACGGTGTTCCGCAGTCTGGACGGCACGTGGGAGCACCCCGCTGGCGATGGCAGGCGGTCGTGCGACCCCGCCACGGTGACTGGCGCAGGATGCGCCCGGAACGCACCGACCCCGAGCGCGCAGTCGCACCACTACGAGCACACCCATCGCGTCGACAACAGACTTGGCAGCCGCCGGTTCGTGTTCCACGCGACGGACAACGTCCAGCAACAGTACACGCGCTTCAAGGAGACCGTCGCGGACCTGCTGGCGTTGCCTGGCAACGGCAACCTGGAGGTCGTGCTCGAGTTCGCAAACCCGGACGCGAGCGGCGCAGCCGACTATGCACTCACGATCGACGGAGCGACAGAGACTGGCGTCATCGCCTCGGGCTTCAACGTCCACTCGCCGGGCGAGCGGTACGTGACGGAGCCGTTCAAGCTCCGCGACTTCGACGAGTTGGTGGTCGACGTTCGCAGCCTTCGCATGTTGGAGCGGCTCTGGAACGGAAAGACCTCGGACAGCCCGTCGTGCGATCCTACGTGGAGCGTCGGCCCGTTCGTGGCAGGATGCACCATCAACGAGCGCGTATCGGCACTCTCGCATATGCGTGACCGCGACGGCGCACTGACGATCCGCGTTGCACGTGCCTCAGATCGCGCACCGCTCTACGAGGCCGCTCTCTATTGGCACACCCGGCAAGACCAGTCTGCCGAAGAGGAGGCGGCAGACCAGCGGTGGCGTGAGGACATTCGCAGCGGCACAGCGGACTATGGCACCGAGCTGCGCGCCGCCAGCGGGGCAGACATCCGGCTCGACCTCAACCAGGTCCAGACGGCGTTGCAGCGGATCGGCCTCGGGGGCGTGGTCGTGGAGCACGTTCAGTCCCAGGGCGAATCCATCCGGCCAGAGAACGTCAGGCCGTAGCCTGTGGCCCCGCTGGCGGGTACGACCTGCTGGCGGGGAAGCCCAGGTTCTGCACCTCAGCGCACGCGTGTCAGGCGTCGTGTCTCGACGCGGTCACCCACGCGGACGCTGGCGACGTACACGCCAGCGGGCGTTCGGGGAGGCCAGGCCAGGGACAGCCCGTGGTCGCCGGCAGAAAGCGGACCCCACGCTTGCGTGAACACCCGACGTCCCTGTAGGTCGACGACCTCGACCTGTACGTGCTCTGCTCGGTCCAGGGAGACTGTGAGAGTGACATTCCCGGCAGACGGATTGGGGTACACGAACAGCTGGTCGCGGGAGGGCGGCCGCACGCCGCGATGCGTGCCCAGGCCGAGAGGGACAGGCACTCCGATGGGAAGTGCCTGAAGCGCGGCGTTGTCGAGGGTCGCATTGGCCCGCTCGTCCGGGAAGCCCACGATGGTCGTCTGACGCGTGTCCAGGGCGAGTACGGGCATCGTCCCGCTGGCGGTCATCGTCTGGTCTCGCAGGTGTACCCAGCCCATCTCCGGGATGAGAAGCCCCAGACCCGCGCTCGACTGGGCGAGGCCCCATGCGAGTCCAGCCGTCTGGTTCTCCCAGTACTGACCGTCGGCACCCCACGCGCCAGGGACCACGACCGCCCCGTCGATTCTTCCTGTGCCCTCGGTCACGCCGAGGAGGCCTCGAAATGCAGCATCCTCTCGATCGTCGATGCCAGTCACGACCATGCTCCCTGCCAGCCGGGAGGCGGGACCCAGAAACAGCGCGGCCGTTGCATGAAAGGCATCGCCTGCCAGCGTTCCGCTTCGCAAAGCCACGCCAGCGGCGTCCGGCAGCCCCAGGACGATCGACACGTCCGCAGCGCTCGCCGAGGCGACGCTCGCGTCTGGGTCAGCCGGGTCAAAGGCCACGACGGCCGCGAAGCGCCCAGCCGCGCGGATGGCGTCCGCCACGGTCTCAGCCTCCGGGTCGCCCGCTGGCGCCAGGATGGCGACGCCGCCGGTGGTTTGCGACAGAAGGTGGCGCACACTCCCCCGGTCGGAGAGCCAGTCGTCTGGGGCCGAACTCCCGTCGACCCAGACCTCCCCCGAGACGGTGACGTCGCCAGCTGAGAACGCGCTGGCTGCTGGCGGCGAGCCGATCAAGGTGGCCGTTGAGACATCGAACCGGAACCCCTCGGTGAACTGCGCGACGGGGATCGCGGACGTCGCCAGCGGTTGGCCGTCCGCGACGGTCACGTTGACGCTGGCGTCGGGGGCCATGACAACGACGGTGCCCTCGCCGAAGACCTCCGCGATGCCGTTGGAGTCGATGCCGATGGCTGTCCCATCATCGATGCCGATGCCTGTGATCCACTCGCCTGTGTCGGCGCGGTGCCGTGCAATCAGTCCGAGCAACCGTCCCAGGCGGCCGCGCTCGAAAACGTGGGTATCGAACAGGACGCCATCGGCTAGTCTGAGAAAGTCCGTGGTCAGGGAGAGAGAGGCATGGGCAGGTGCGTGAAGTGCCTGCCGTGATGTGATGGACCCGCGGCTGGCATCGAACACGACCTCACCCAGGACCATCGCCCCGGCACTGGTGCCCCCGACGGCTCCTCCGCTGGCGTAGACCTCTCGGACGGCGTCCACGAGGTGGGTGCCTCGCCACAGATCGATGTATCGCGACTGGTTGCCGCCGGGCAAAAAGACACCTCCTGCGCTGCGCACGGTCTCTAAGGTCGCGGATGCGTTGGCCGCCTGCGTGGACGTGACCGGCAGGTAGGTCACGTCCGCTCCCGCGCTCCGGAGGGCATTTACAGAGCTCACAGCCGTGTCGTCGGTGTAGTCCAAGACCACGACACGTCCACCAGGCACGCGGTCTACAAACCATGCCATGGCGTCCGGCACGGCACGGCCGCCTCCGGATAGGAGCAGACTCTGCGCAGCCGTCGGCGTCACAGCCAACGAAAGCATGAGCATGAGACGAAGGACGATTCGCACAGATGCGTGCAGGGTCAGACGGGACAGTCTACCCAGTATGGGATCGCGATGGTGGCAGATCGCCAGCGGGCTCGCGGAAGACGAGACGTAGCTTTCGCGACCGAACATCCGAGGACAACCATGGCCGGCCACAACAAATGGTCGAAGATCAAACGCAAGAAAGGAGCCGCTGACGCCAAGCGGTCCAAGATCTGGGCGCGGATCACGCGTGACATCATGATCGCGGCTCGCGAGGGGGGCGGCTCGCCCGACATGAACGCCCGGCTGGCGCTCGCCGTCGACAAGGCGAAGGCAGAGAACATGCCGAAGGACAACATCGAGCGGGCCATCAAGCGAGGCACGGGAGAGATCGAAGGGGCCGACTACGAAGAGCTCTCGTACGAGGGCTACGCTCCCAACGGGATCGCGGTGTACGTGGAGGCGCTCACGGACAACACGAACCGGACCGTCGCCGACCTCCGCAGTCTGTTCTCCAAGGCAGGAGGCAATCTCGGCACGAGCGGCAGCGTCGCTTTTCTGTTCGAGCCCAAGGCGGTCTTCGAGATTCCTGCGGACGGACTCACGGAAGACGACCTGTTCCTCCTGGTGGCCGATGCCGGCGCGGAGGACCTGCGCCGGGAGGATGACCAGTTCGTCGTCGAAGCACCCGTCGACGCATTCGGGGACGTGCAGGCTGCCCTCGCGAGTGCGGAGATCGAGCCCTCCGAGGCGGCCCTCCAGCAGATCCCGACGACCACGACGGCGCTCGCACCAGACGATGCCGCCAAGGTCCTCCGGCTTCTGGACCAACTCGACGATCACCAGGACGTCCAAGCCGTGTTCTCGACGCTGGAGGTAGACGACGCCACGCTGGCCGCGATGTCGACGTAGCCGACTCGGCGAGTGATCCTCCCACGTTGCCTCCTGCGCTGTGATCGTACTCGGCATTGACCCTGGCACCCGGACCGCCGGTTTCGGAGTGGTCGAAATCGATGGTAGACGTGAACGAGCGCTCGACTTCGGGACCATCGACCTTCCCGACGACCTCGACCACACGCTGCGCCTGCAGCGCATCTACGACCGCATCATCCAGTTGGCGGACGAACACAAGCCGGACGAAGCGGCCGTGGAGGTTCCGTTTCTCGGCCAGAACGTGCAGTCGCTCCGCAAGCTGGTCCGCGTCGAGGCGACCGTCATGCTGGCTGCGATGCACCGAGAGATCCCGGTGGCCCAGTACGCTCCTGCCGAGGTCAAGAAGGCAGTGACCGGAAAGGGCAGGGCAGCCAAGGAGCAGGTCGCGTTCATGGTCCGGGCGATCCTCGGGCTCAAGGACTCCGGTGCCCTCGACGCCAGCGATGCCTTGGCGGTGGCTCTGTGCCACGCGAGACGCGTGCAGTCTGGACCGGTGACAGGGGCTCCCAAAGACTGGGCGGCCTTCATCAAGGCAAACCCCGGCCGTGTTCGCTGACGACCGTCGGAGTCCGCTGGCGCCAGCGGGCCGCGGCTAGCCGCCGTTGGCGCGGAGCTGCTCCGGCGCGACCGCGCGAACGTCCCGCGCAGGCGTGCCCACGTAGACACGCTCGGAGTGCGCGGTTCTCGTGAGCACGGCGCCCGCACCCACGACCGCCTCCGACTCGACCTCCCGACCTGGCAGGAGGACGGCCCCGACGCCGATACGGGCACTCGAACGGATCAACGGACCTGCGAAGGCGGACTTGCGGGCGTCCGTCCGGGCCAGGTAGTCGTCGTTGCTGGTGAGGACGCCGGGCGCCACGAATACATCGTCCTCGACGGTCGAGTAGGCGGTGAGGTAGACGTTCGTCTCCAGCTTGCAGCGGGCACCGACCGTCGTGTCGTTCTCGATCGCCACACCGCGCCCAACGATGGTCTCGTCGCCAATGGTGACTCGCTCGCGCACCGTGGCGTAATCCGCGACAAGCACGCGTGCGCCGATCCGGCACCCGCGGTAGATCACAGCTCCGGTCCCCACCAGTGAGCCGGCACCGACCTCCGCTGGCGCCAGCTCGCCCGCCGAGGTGGTCGCGCTTCGGGCAGCGCGCATCGGGCCCTTGCCGACCACAGCGTGGTCGTCCACGCGGACGCCCGACGCCAGCTGGGACGCGTCGTGCAGGACGACGTGGTGGCCGATGTGGCTGCCGCTCCCGATCGTGACATGGGCCCCGATCACGCTGAAGTGCCCGACATGGACATCCTCGGCAAGGCGCGCAGTGGGATGGACCTGGGCTGTCGGGGCGATGGGCACGATGGGATCGGGGGAATGGAGAATCGCGTAGTTTGGGAAAGCTACCCGTCTGCGATCTCCATGCTTGCTCTCTTGGCCCCCACTCCCGAAGGCGCTGGCGTCGGCATCGAGTGGCTCGTGTACGCCAGCATCTTGGTGCCCGTCGTGTTCCTGGCGGTCGTCTGGTGGCTGGGTAGCAAACGGACCGTCTAGCGGCCGACAGCGGCCGGCTCGGACCCTGGGACTGTCCTGAACGACGCGCGCCGCACCGGGACGAATCCCAGCGCGGCGCGTAGTCGGTAGAGGCAGGAGAGGCTATCCCTCCAGGGCGTCGACTTGGCCCATGTAGTGGGGGACCCAGCCGTGCCAGGCCTCGCCCTCGTTGATGGACTCGAGGGCGCTGCGCGCTTCGGCGGCGTTGCCTGCCCCGATGTGTGCCTGGGCGAGTAGGATGTAGTAGCTCGACCGGTCGCCCTGGCCTTCACTCTGGGCGACAGCCGTCTCGGCATACGCGACCGCGTCGGCGGCGCGCTCCATCGCCAGGAGGGCCTTCGCGTAGTAGTAGGCCACCAGGTTGGCATCGTACCCCTCCATCCGAGCCTGCTCCAGGAGAGCGTAGGCGTCGGCGCCCTGCTCGTAGCTGATTTCGTTGCCGGCGAGCATCTGGGTAGCCTGCGTCACCTTGTTCTGCATCTCCTGGACGGCGGAGGCTGCGGCCTGCTGCTCGGCAGCCTCCGCGCGTGCAGCCAGGACCGATGATACCTGCTCGAGACCGCGCTGCGCGGTCGCCGCGATCTGGTCCGCGTTGGACGCCTCCGATGCCTCGGCCAACGCAACTGCCTGCTCGAACGCCGTCTGCGACTCTTCCAGGCGGCCGAGTTGTGCCAGCGACTGTGCGCGTCCGAGACCGGCGGCCGCGTACGTCTCGTTGTAGACGAGGGCCTCCTCGTACTTCACGAGGGCCTCCTCGAAGTTGCGCTCCCGCAGGAGGTCGGCGGCTTCGCGGTAAATCTCACGGGCACGCTCCGGGTCTGGCCCGATGGCGGTCTCTGTGGTGTCGGAGACGGCCGTGTCGGCGGGGGGAGCGGGATCGGTCTGGGCGCTGGCGGTGACGGCGGTAAAGCCAAACGCGAGCACAGCAAGGGCGATGAATCGAGGCATCCAGGTGGGTGGGTTATCGTCAGTGGGTGGACAGCGTCCGAAGCTACAGAGTCCGTGCCGTGGTGTAAACGGGGGTTTTTGAGCCGTTCGTACGTCCGGGGTGTCTACCGATGCAGACGCCCCCGTCGTGCGCAACGCACGCGCCAGCGGGTTAGAAGTTCGGAGCGATGCCGGCGTCGGAGCAGAACCGGTCGATGATGTCGGCCGCTTCGTCGGGGTCATCGGTGAGGTGGAAGATGTCGGGATCCTCGGGTGAGATGTAGCCGCCGCCGAGAAGCGTTCCTCGAATCCAGTCCAGAAGGCCTTCCCAGTACGAGGTCCCCATGAGCACGACGGGGAACCGAGCTGCCTTGCCGGTTTGGATCAGCGTCAGGCTTTCAAACAGCTCGTCCATGGTCCCGAATCCGCCGGGGAGAACGACGTACCCCTGGGCGTACTTGACGAACATGGTCTTTCGGGCAAAGAAGAACTCGAACGTCAGGTCGTGGCTTGGCTGGACGTACGGGTTGACATGCTGCTCGTGAGGAAGCGCGATGTTGAGTCCGACGGAGACGCCGCCGGCCTCGGTCGCGCCTTTGTTGGCGGCTTCCATGATGCCTGGCCCGCCTCCGGTGATGACGGCATAGCCCCGTTCCGCAAGCGCCCGGCCGACGGAGACGCCGAGTTCGTAGTGCTCCGTGCCGGGCTGGGTCCTCGCCGAGCCGAAGACGGACACGCTCGGGCCGACCTCGCTGAGCCGCTCGAAGCCCTCCACGAACTCGCTCATGATGCGGAAGACCCGCCACGTGTCTTTGAGGCGCTGCGACTGCCAGCGCGACACCTCGTCGGGAGACATCGGTCGGTCGGCGCGGTAGGGAGTGTCAGAGCGAGGGCTGTCGGACATGCAGGTGGCGTGGAATGAATACGGCCCCCGACACCGAGGTGCCGGGGGCCGCGAAGCTACCGGGCGGCTGCGAAGGCCGCCAGCAGGGGGCTAGTTGTACGCGCCAGGGTTGGCTTGGACGTTCTGGCGGTACTGCTCGTTCGGGTAGATGGCGATCTCGACGCGACGGTTCATCGGCGACTCGCCGTCGATCCCGGCGAGGGGCTCGCTCTCGCCACGACCGTAGGCCTGCAGGCGGACAGCGGAGACACCCTGACCCACCAGGAAGTCCTCGACGGCGCGTGCACGGCGCTCGGAGAGAGTCTGGTTGAAGTCGGTCGGGCCGTCCGTGGACGCGTGGCCGACGACGACGGCGTCATGGTCCGAGTAGTTGCGCAGGCTGGATGCGAGATCCGTCAGGTCTGCGCGGACACCAGGCCGGAGCGTGGCCTGCCCGAGGTCGAACAGAAGCGCGTTGTCGAACCGGATGGCGATCCCAGCGGTCTCGCCGTCCTCGCCCGGGATGGGCGTGACGTCTGCGTTTTCGAGCTCGTCGTCCAGCTCGTCGGCCTGACGGTCCATCTGGCG